>NZ_JBEPBF010000093.1:0-40126 GCF_040298985.1 Streptomyces sp. NPDC001093
CCGCGAGGCCCGCGACGGCACCGAGCAGGAGCAGGGTGCCGGCCGCGGTGGTCGCCGTGAGCCGCTCGCCGAGCAGGACGACGGCCAGCACGGCCGCGGTCACCGGCTCCAGCAGCATGATCACGGACACGGTGGCGGACCGTACGACGGCCGCCCCGGCGAAGTACAGGGCGTACGCGAGGGCCGTGGGCACGGCGGCGATGTAGAGCACGAGCCACAGCAGCCGCCCGGGGTGGGCGGTGTGCGGGAGCAGGCCCTCGTGCAGCGCGAACGGCAGCAGGCACAGGCCGGTCACCGCGAAGGCGCCCACGGTGGTGCCGGAGGCGTCGGTGCCGCCGGCCCTCCCCCACCAGCGGGTCAGCAGGGTCATGGCGCCGTAGCCCGCGGCCGAGACGAGCGCGAGGAGCACTCCCGCCGGCCGTACCGTCGCGGCCGAGCCGCCGAAGGTCAGCACGGCCAGCCCCGCGAGCGCCCCGGCGACGGCCGACACCCCGCCGGCGCCGAGCCGTTCGCCGAGCAGCAGGCGGGCGCCGAGCGCGATGAGGACGGGGCCCGCGCCGAGGGTGACGACCGTGGCCACGGCCAGGCCGGTCGACTCCACGGCGGCGAAGTAGGCGGTCTGGAACACCGCCAGGCCGAGGCCCGTGGCGAGGACCTTCCCGGCCCTGCGGAGCAGCGGTTCGGTGCCGGCCGGGCGGGTCCGGGGGCGCAGTCCGCGTCCGGCGAGCAGCAGGACCAGACCCAGCGCGCAGCGCCAGAAGGACAGTCCGAAGGCGCCCATGTCACTGGTCCGGTAGACCAGGGAGGCGGCGGCCCCGGCGGTGCCCCAGGCGGCACCGGTGATGATCAGATAGAGCAGGCCGCGCCCCACGGGCAGGCCAGAAGCAGCGTTCGACGTCGTCAAGGGAAACTCTTCCGCAGAAACGCACCCAGGGGTGCGGAAGTTCGGGGGCGCCCGCTTCAGCGGGACGCGCGGACTTCGTCTGCGGGCAGCACCGTCACGCCCGGCGCACAAGCGCGGGGCTGATGTCCCGGAGGCCCGCCTCAGGCGGCCGGAGGCGGAAGGACGAGTGCGTTCGACGGCATGACGGGCACTTTATGCAGTCGTGCCCCGCGGCGACAACTCGCGTTCGACGCCGCCCGCGGCCACCGGCTCGGCGGAGCCCTTCGCCGGCGCCGAGGACTGGGCGATGAAGGCGCCGACCAGGACGACCGCCCCGCCGAGGATCTGAGGCGCCGACAGGTGCTCGCCGAGCAGCACCCAGGCCAGCACGGTCGCGATGACCGCCTCCAGGCAGGCGACGACCCCGGCGACCTGCGGCGACAGCCGGCGCACCGACAGCACGCCGGTGACGTAGGCGACGACGGTGGCGACCAGCACGATCCAGCCGAGAAGGGCGAGGGCGGGTACGGCGGTGCCGTTCATGTCGGCGGAGCCGGTCAGCACCGACCAGCGCATGGTCCAGGGGCGGGCGACCGCCGTCAGTACGAGGGCACCGACGAGGAGGCCGTAGGCGATGACGCCGAGCGGGTCCGGTGCCTCCTCGCCCGCGTCGCCGCCGTGGTCGGCCAGGACGAAGTAGCCCACCTGGCAGCAGGCGGCGCCGAGCGCGAGCAGCAGGCCCAGGGCGTCGAAGCTCAGCCCCGACCAGACCTCCACCACGCAGGAGAGGCCGCCGGCCGCGAGGACCACACCGAGCGCGGCGGCGCGCGTCACGGGCCGCCGCTGCACGAACCGGACCCAGCCGAGCACCAGGGCGGGAGCCAGGTACTCGATGAGCAGTGCCACACCCACCGGGATGCGGGAGAGTGCGGCGAAGTAGCAGGCCTGGACGCCGGCGACGGCGAGCAGCCCGAACCCGGCGAGCAGCGCGGGCCGGCGGCGCAGCAGCGCGCGGTGCCGTACGGCGACGGGCAGCATGACGACAGCGGCGCCGGCCACGCGCAGCCAGACCACGTGGAGCGGGTCGAGTCCCGCCTCGATCAGCGGCTTGGCGGCCACTCCCGACCCGCCGAAGGCCAGCGCCGAGGCGAGCGCGAGACCGAGTCCGACGCCCTTGCCACGGCTGCCCTGACTGCTCTCTGACGTATGCACCGGCACATGATGACAGGCGGCGACATGAGCGTCACCCCTGTTGACACCTGTCTCAGGGGCTGGACGTCCGCCGGTGTCAGTGGGCCGCCCCGCCGTCTCCGGCGTACTCGTCGGCGACGGGTTCCGGCGGGGTGTTCAGATCGCGGATGCCGGCACGTTCGAGGACCTCCACGGCCCGCGAACCCGGGTCCGCGGTGAGCGCGGCGAGGAGGCCGAGGCCGGTGACACGGGGCTCGCCCCGCAGCCGGGCCCGCTCGCGGGCGTCGGCGAACGCGGCAGCGGCCGCGGGCGACCAGCCGGCGGTGTCCCTCGGCTCACGTGGGCCGGGCACGGCTGCGGCGGGGACGACGGAGAGCGCGCCGGAGTCCTCGACGCTGCCCTGCCAGCGCAGCCCGTAGCCGATGCTGCGCTGCACGAGGTAGCCGAGCAGCCGGGCGAGCCGCTGCGGGCCGCCGACGGCTGCGCGGACCTCGGGGTCGTGCTCCAGGAGGGAGTGCAGCAGATGGGCGGTGTCGGTCTGGCGGTCCCCGTCCCTGACGGCCCTGCGGCGGGCACCGGCGACCACCGCTGCCAGCTCGGCGCCGAGCACGGCATCGTCGTCGATGTGCGCGACCGCCTCGTCATGGGCGGTCCAGGGGGCTGTACGGGGTTGCACAACCCCACCCCATCAGCCTCAACGGGCCGGGTCATCCACGAGGGGAACCATCTTCGCGTCCCACACAGAGTGGACCCCGGCGTTCGGGATCTCATCCTTACGGAGGAGATTCGGCCGATCCGGCCCGAAGGGCGCGCGCCGCCTTGCTGTGCGCCCCGTACGCAACCACCGCGCACCCCCGCTCGTCCCCCACCTATGTGGAGAGCGTGGGCGGGTGCTGGCCGGTGGCGCTGCCCGCGGTCGACGGCAAGCAGTACGTGTACCGGGTGTACGCGCCGGAGAACGCCCTGCTCGCGGACGTGTTCTGGCAGGCCTGGCACTGCCACGACGAGAGCGCCTTCCCGCACGCGTGGGACCTGTTCGACGCGGCGGTGATCCGGCGGATGGGCTGACCCCGCCGGGCCTCCGCAATTCCTGACGGTTCATCAGTATTGAATGTTCGCGCCCCTGCGGCTACGTTCCGCGACACCGTAGCCCGCTACGCCCGATCCGAAGGGGTGGTCGCATGGCCGAAGTCAGCGCGGAGGCACGCATCCAGGCGCCGGCCGAGAAGGTGTGGGCCCAGCTCACCGACTGGTCGTCGTACGGGGAGTGGAACGCCACCCACACCAGCTTCCCCAAGGGGGGCCCGGAGAGCCTGGCCGTGGGCGGGACCTTCCAGGAGAACATGAAGCTGATGGGCTTCCCGGCCGAGGTCGACTGGACCATCGAGGAGTTGGAGCCGGCCCGGGTGCTGGCCATCCGGGGCAAGGGCCCGATGGCGGTGACGGTCGCCACCCGCTACACCCTCACACCCGACGGCGACGCCACGTCCGTCCGGATCGACGGCGAGTTCACCGGCGCCGCGGTGTCGCTGATGGCGGGCAAGCTGAAGGACTCGGCGACGGCCGCGCTGAACGAGTCGCTGCGGAAGCTGGCCGGCCTGGTCGCCTGAGCCGGGGTACGGGAAGGCGCCCCGCGGAGGTGCTCCGCGGGGCGCCCGGACCGTCGCACGAGCCTCAGTGCTCGTCGGCGAGGATCAGGTACAGCTTCTTGCGGGCGTCGTTGATGACGGCCAGCGCCTTCTCCCGCTGTTCCTTGCTGCCGGTCTTCCAGACCTGGCTGAAGGCCTCCATCAGGCCGAAGCCGGCCTGGCGGATCTCACCGAGGGCCTCCCAGTCGACCCCGCGCGAGGCCTCCTCCCAGGGGGCGTCGGGACCCTCGTCGGCGGCGGCGCGCCCGTCCTCGGTGAGCGCGAACAGCTTCTTGCCGCCCTCGCTCTCGCTGGCGATCAGGCCCTCGTCCTCCAGCAGCTGGAGCGTGGGGTACACCGAGCCGGGGCTGGGTTTCCACGCGCCGCCGCTGCGTTCGGCGATCTCCTGGATCATCTCGTAGCCGTGCATGGGACGGTCCTTGAGCAGGGCCAGGATCGAGGCCCGTACGTCACCGCGCCGCGCCCGTCCCCTCGGGCCTCCGCGCCCCCGGGGCCCCCAGGGGCCGGGGCCGAAACCGGGACCGCCGGGGCCGAAGCCCGGGCCACCCGGACCGAAGGGCCCGAAGGCGGCCCGCCGCCGGTCGAATCCATCCATCCCCCGCTGCCCGGGGCCCTCGTGCCGATGTCCACGCTCGAATCCGTGGGTACGCATCGCGATCACTCCATTCCATCGATGATCTGTCACGTCTGCATCGCGTATCGTTCGCGATACCTCAACGATATATCGGAACCGATCGCATGACAAGACCCTTCCCGACGCGATGCCGCAGGGGTCCGGGAAATGCGGGAAACGTGCCAGGACTCGTGGATTGGCCTTGGGCGGGCGTCCTTCGCCGCCGCTAGCGTCGGCGCCATGCGCATTCGAATCGTGGACGCCTTCACCGACCGCCCCTTCGCCGGCAACCCGGCCGGAGTCCTGCTCCTGGACGACGTCTTCCCGGACGACGACTGGCTCCAGAACGTCGCCATGGAGGTCAATCACGCCGAGACGGCGTTCGCCCACCGGCTGCCCGAGGGCGGCGATGCGGACTGGGCGCTGCGCTGGTTCACGCCCGTCGCCGAGGTCGCGATGTGCGGGCACGCCACGCTCGCCACCGCCCACGTCCTGCACACCACCGGCGCCCACGAGGGTCCGGTGCGCTTCACCACGCGCAGTGGCGTGCTCATCGCCACGCCCGCCGAGGACGGCTCGATCACCCTCGACTTCCCGACGGCCCCGCTCACCCGGGCCGAGATCCCGGCCGGGGTCGCCGAAGCCCTCGGCGCGGAGCCGGTCGCCGCCTTCGACACCGGCCCGAACGTCGGCGACCTGCTGCTGGAACTGGCCGACGAGAAGACGGTCCTGGGCCTCGCACCGGACCACAGGTCCCTGGGCGCCTACTCCGCGCGCGGCATCATCGCCACCGCCCGCGCCGACGAACCGTCCCGCGGCTACGACTTCGTCTCCCGCTGCTTCTTCCCGAACGTCGGCATCGACGAGGACCCGGTCACCGGCAGCGCCCACACCGCGCTCGCCCCGCACTGGTCCGCGCGCCTGGGCCGCGACGACCTCACCGGTCTGCAGGCCTCCCGCCGCACCGGCCTGGTCCGCACCGCCCTGCGCGGCGAGCGCACCCTGCTCACCGGCCGCGCGGTCACGGTCATCGAGGGCGAGCTGCACGCCTGAGCCGCCGGCCCTCCGGTCCTCAGGCCGTCGGCAGCCAGCCCACCCTGCCCGCGAGCAGCGCGTAGCCGACGAACGCGCCGATGTCGAGCAGCGAGTGGGCGACGACCAGGGGGCCGACCCGTCCCCAGCGGCGGTACAGCCACACGAAGACCACGCCCATGACCATGTTGCCGATGAAGCCGCCGACGCCCTGGTAGAGGTGGTACGAGCCACGCAGGACCGCGCTGGCGACCAGCGCGGTCCCCGGGGTCCAGCCCAACTGGCCCAGCCTGCGCAGCAGATAACCGACGACGATGACCTCTTCGAGGACCGCGTTCTGCACGGCGGACAGGATCAGCACCGGGAACTTCCACCACACGTCCGGCAGAGCCTCGGGCACGACCGTGAGGTTGAAGCCGAGGCCGCGGGCGGTCAGGTAGAAGGCGATCCCGGTGCTGCCGATCACGGCCGCGACACCGGCGCCCCGGCCCAGGTCGGGCCACGGCCGGGTGCGGTCGAAGCCCAGTGTCCGCAGGCTGCCGCCCTCGCGCAGGAGCAGATGGGCGACGAGGGCGACGGGGACCAGCGCGCTGGCGATACCGAACAGCTGCCAGGCCAGGTCGAGCCAGGGGCGGCCGGGCGCGGCCGAGGCGTTGAGGGTGGCCGCCTGGTCCTTCAGGCCCCCCGGCTTGGTGACCGCGCCGATGAAGCTGATCAGCGCGGAGACCCCGCTCGCTCCGAGCGACAGCGCCAGGACGAGCAGCGTCTCGTCCCGCAGGACGCGCCGCGGGTCGCGCCGCCGCGCCCCGGAATCGGCCACCGAGTCAGCCTCCACCTGCACCCCTGCCTCCATCCGGCTCACGGGCCCCTGGCCCACCACTGCCCTGGCAAGGATCGCAGAAGGAGATGTGAGGACGGCGTACGCCCACCTGGTTCCCGCCGAGCGCCCCGGCACCTCCGCGTTGTTCATGTCGGCCACGACAACGCTCGGGCACGACGGCGCGCCCTGGGACCGAGCGGGCAGCACCGGGCCCGCCGCTCCGCCACGCGGTCGCCACGGCGCTCAACCCGCGCCGTCGGCCCGGCCCGGCGGAGCGGGCCGGTGCTCAGCCCGCGCACCACCCCGCCTCCCACCCGGTGATCAACCGAGCGGCACCGGTTCCGGCAACCCCACCGGCCACATGTGGACCGGCTCGCCCACATGCATCAGTTCGGCATAGCGCCGCGTCGTGGCGGCCAGCGCGTCGTCGCGGGACAGTCCCTGCTCCAGAAGCCTGTGGAAGGTGGCCGCCTGCCAGGACGCCCCGTTCACCCGGCGCCGGCAGCGCTCCTCGATCACGCCCAGGTAGAGGTCGCGGTCGGCCGCCTCCACGCCCCACGCGTCCAGGCCGGCCGAGGCCAGCGGCAGCAGCTCGTCGCGGACCAGGGTGACCGCGTCGACCTCGCCCGTGCCGCCGTAGCGTCCGCGCCGGGGCCAGACGAAGCGTGCGTCGATTCCGTACCGGCACGCGGCGTCGAAGTTGGCCTCCGCCGCCGCGAAGGACAGCCGGGTCCACACCGGGCGGGACTCCTCGGCGAGGGCGCGGACCAGGCCGTAGTAGAAGGCCGCGTTGGCGATCACGTCGGTGATGGTCGGCCCGGCCGGCAGCACCCGGTTCTCCACCCTGAGGTGCGGGACCCCGTCGGCGATGCCGTACACCGGCCGGTTCCAGCGGTAGATCGTGCCGTTGTGCAGCACCAGCTCGGCGAGCCTGGGCGTGCCGCCCGCCTCGACGACCTCCAGCGGTTCCTCGTCGTCGCAGATGGGCAGCAGCGCCGGGAAGAAGCGCAGGTTCTCCTCGAACAGCTCGTAGGCGGAGCTGATCCACCGCTCGCCGAACCAGGTGCGCGGCCGTACGCCCTGGGCCTGGAGCTCGGGCGGGCGGGTGTCTGTGGACTGCAGGAACAGCGGGGGCCGGGACTCGCGCCACAGTTCGTGTCCGAACAGGAACGGTGAGTTGGCGCCGACGGCGATCTGCGCGGCGCACGCGACCTGCGCCGCGTTCCACACGTCGGCGAACCGGGCCGGGGTGACCTGGAGGTGCAGCTGCACGGAGGTGCAGGCGGCCTCGGGGACGATCGACTTGGAGGTGCAGACGAGGTGCTCGACGCCCTCGATGTCGAGCCGGAAGTCCTCGCCGCGCGCGGCCACGATCTGGTCGTTGAGCAGGGTGTAGCGGTCGACCTCGGAGAGGTTGGAGGAGACCAGGTCGTCGCGGTCGAGCGTGGGCAGGATGCCGATCATGACGATGCCGGCGTCCACCTCGCCCGCCTTGCGGTCGGCGTAGGCGAGCGAGGTGCGCAGTTCCTCGGCGAGCCGGTCGAATACCCGGCCACCCAAGCGGTGTGGGGCTATGTTGACTTCCAGATTGAACATGGCGAGTTCTGTTTGGAAATCACGGCTCGCGATACGCTCCAGTACCTGCCCGTTCAACATTTTCGGCATACCGTCGTGCCCCGCGAGATTCAATTCGATCTCGACTCCCATGAGATTCTTGGGACGATCGAATCGCTTCTCCCGCAGCAGTCGCTCCAGTCCCGCGAGACACTTCTGAAGCTTTTCACGGTAGCGCTGGCGATCGGACAGGTCGAACTGCCCCGCCACGACCTTCTCCCCCATCGAAGCGTCCCTCCTCGGATGGGCGGGCCGACGTCCGGCCGCCGGGCTCCCTGGTGCAGGGGGGATGATGCCCAGTGGAAGCGATCGATAACGCCTCGCGCGGGCCCGGCACCCGCTACTCTGTCGGAATGTTCCCCGCGGCACATTCACGGGGCATGCGTCGGTCTGCACCAACGGGTTCCCGTCGCACCTCGTGAAAAACGCCGACGACATTCGGCCGACCGTTACCAGCGCGTATGACGTGGTCAGCGGCGGCGAGCGGCCCGGGAACCGGGAGGAGTCCCGCAAATCGACGGCGTATTACCGCCTTGCGCGACTTCCGGAATTGGGATAGACGAAACATCGGCCGAACATGCGTCATATAAACTTCGCCCACAAGGCGGAAGGTTGACGCCTCGGTCCTGGTTCCTGCCGTGTTCAGGCCGTCCCGGTGACGGGCGGCAGGCCGAGCCGCACCCGCGTTCACCGATCCGGGCCTTCACCCTTCCGGCCTTCCGTGAGCAGACAGCGCCGTCCGCCCCATCCCCTCCTCGCGCCGCCGCGCCTGTCGTACGAGAGAGGCGACCCACATGCCGCTGCACGTGCCCCCTGCCCCCGCGCCTGCCCTGCGCTCCGTCCTCGCCGCCCTCGGTTCCCCCACCGCGGTACGTGAGGCCCCGACCCCCTCCCTGCGCGCCGCGCAGGGGCCGACGACACCCGAGCTCCCGCTGCCCGTGCACGTACTGGACCGCATCACCGCACCGGGCCTGTCCGCGACCCGGCTGGCCGGCTGGCGCTTCCTGATCCGCTGCGGCGAGCGTGCCGTGGCCGCCGCGGACACCATGCTGACCCCCGACGGCTGGGCCTTCTCGCACTTCTTCGAAGGCCCGTACGTCCCCTCCACCGAGCGCGCCCTGCAGCAGGCCGAGGCACTGCCACAGCCGTACCAGGCCCGGCTGCTGTCCGTGCCCGGTCTGTACATGCTCACCCTGTGGCTGCACGGCGACATCACCGCCGACGGAGCCGAGGGGCACCCGGCCGGCACCGATCTCCTCGTCCCACTGGCGCCGGCACCGCCCGGCATATCGGCGCACCGTCCGTTCCGGGTCAGTGAGTTGCTGCCGGTGCTGACCCATCGCGCCACTCCGCTCCCCCTGCTCACGCCCCCCGTGCTCGGCTCGCCCGCCGCCTGACGGACATGCGCGTACCCCGCTTGCCCGCAAGGGAAGCGGGGTACGTCCATATCAGGGGTCTGGCCTGCAGGGACTAGCCCGATCCGGCCACTGCGAACCACCCGAAGTGACAGTGCACTTGGACTGAACCGTCCGCGCGGGTGACGCGTCATGAACCTGTGGGAAGCGGTGCTGCGAAATCCCTGCGGAACGACGCCGAGAGGGCAACACTGGGTTCCGACCGACATGACACCACGGGGGACGGCCATGACCACGACAGAGCGAGAGATCCCACCCATGTGCCAGCACCAGCCACCGTGTCCGCCAGCCGAGTCCGCCGACCGGGAGTCCGCCCGTCTCGTGGCGCACCACCCGGAGCAGGGATGGAGTCTGCTGTGCAACGGCGTCCTGCTCTTCGAGGACACCGGTGAGCTGTTGCCCGACGGCCGGATCATCGCTCCGCACCGCCCGCTCGGTGCGGAGCATGTGATGACCGCCGCCTGAGCGGAGCGCGGGCGAACGACCCGAGGGGCCGGCCGCACCCTGTGAGGTGCGCACCGGCCCCGATGTGTGTCCAGGGGCGGCTACCGGACGTAGCCGGGCGCTAGCGCAGCGCGTCCCGCAGGGCCTGGTACGCGGGCTTGGGGTTCAGCTGCTCGTCCCACGGCAGCGCGGCTCCCTCGCCCGGGAAGAAGGCCGGGATCCAGGAGTACTTGTCGGTGTAGTCCCAGACGGTCACACCGACGCACCTGCGCACGGCCAGGCAGGCCTCGGTCAACTGCCGGTACCAGTCCGCCTGCTCGGCCAGCTTGTCCTCGGTCGCGGGCAGCTGCATCCGTACGTCGACCTCGGTCAGGGCGGTGTCCAGGCCCAGGCCGGAGAATCGGCGCAGGTTGTCGGGAAGGCTGGTGGGATAGCCGTACTGCAGGGCCAGATGGGTCTGGAAGCCGATGCCGTCGAGCGGCACGCCCCTGGACTTGAGGTCCTTGGCCAGCGCGAAGTAGGCGTCGCTCTTCGGGCCAACGGCCTCGATGTTGTAGTCGTTGAGGTAGAGCTTGGCGTGCGGGTCGGCCTCGTGGGCCCAGCGCAGGGCATCGGCGATGTAGCCGGGGCCGAGGGTCTTGTACCAGAGCGTCTCGCGATAGGTCCCGTCCTCGTTGAAGGCCTCGTTGACGACGTCCCAGGAGTACACCTGGCCCCGGTAGTGCCGCACCTCGGTGGTGATGTGCTTTTTCAGCACGGCCCGCAGCTCGCTCGCGGTCCACTGCCGGGAGGTGAGCCAGTCGGGCAGCTGGCTGTGCCAGACGAGGGTGTGGGCGCGGACCTTCTGGTGGTTCCTGCGAGCCAGGTTCACGATCTGGTCGCCGTTGGTCCAGTCGAAGAAGCCTTGCTGGGGCTCGGTGGCGTACCACTTCATGCCGTTGCCGGGCGTGATCATGTCGAACTCGCCGCCGAGGATCTCCGTGTAGGCGCTGTCGGTGAGTTCGGGGTTGTCGGTGGCGCTGCCGAAGTATCGGCCGTGGCGTTCGGCGAGGTCGGCGAGGGTGAGCCGCCGCTCGTGGGCCTGGGCCGCCGGGGCGGCGAGTCCGGTGGCCATGAGGGCGGCCGCGAGGGCGCCGGCGAGTCTGAGACGCGTGCTCTTGCTGGGCATGGTGCGACTCCTGTCTCTCAGCGGGATGTTCAGCCCTTGGTGGCGCCCGCGGTCAGGCCGCCGACGAGCTGGCGTTCGGCGACCGAGTAGAAGGCGAGGGCGGGGACCATGGCGAGAACGAGGTAGGCGAAGACACGTGCGGTGTCGGCGGAGTACTGGCCCTGGAACTGCTGCACGCCGATCGGGATGGTCCACCAGGTGCTGTCGGTGAACACCAGCAGCGGCAGGAAGAAGTTGTTCCAGCTGGTGACGACCGCGAGCACGGAGACCGTGCCGAGCGCGGGCCGGGCCATCGGCAGCAGCACCCGCCAGAAGAAGCCGAGCGGTCCGCAGCCGTCGAGCGTGGCCGCCTCCTCCAGTTCGCCCGGAATCTGCCGGAAGAAACCGCGCAGGATGATGATCGTCATCGGCAGCCCGAACGCGGCCTGCGGCAGGATCACACCGAGCGGGTTGTCCAGCAGGCCCATCGAGCGCAGCAGCAGGAACAGCGGCAGCGCCGCCACCGCGAACGGGAACATCAGCCCCATCGTGAACAGCGTGAACAGCAGCTCCCGGCCCCGGAAGGCGAACCGCGCGAAGGAGAACGCGGCGAGCGCCGAGACCGCGACGACGATCACCGTCGTACCGACCGCGATCAGCGTGGAGTTGCCGACCAGCCGCCAGAAGGAGCCCGAGCCGAGGATGTCGCCGTAGTTGGAGAACACCCACGGCTTCGGCAGCCCGACGGGGTTGCGGGAGAGCTGGTCGGTGGACTTGAAGCCGGAGAGGAGGGCGTACAGCAGCGGTACGGCCATCACGGCGCCGACCGCCACCAGGACGACGTGCAAGGGGAGCGTACGACCCTTGCGGCGGACACTCATGCTCCGGCTCCCCTCATGTGCGTGGTGGCCCCTTCGAGGTCGCGGCGCAGCACGAACCGCTGGTAGGCGAGGGCGAAGACGAGGCTGATGGCGAACATGACCACGCTGATCGCGCTGGCGTAGCCGACCTGGTAGCGCTTGAAGCCGTACTGGAACATGGTCACGGCCATCGTCTCGGAGTGGTGGTCGGGCCCGCCCGCGGTGACGACCCAGACCAGGTCGAACAGCTGGATCGATCCGATCACGGACAGGAAGACGCTGATCCGCAGCGTGGGCGCGAGCAGCGGCAGCGTGACGTGCCGGAAGCGCTGCCAGGGGTTCGCGCCGTCGACGATCGCCGCCTCCGTCAACTCGGCCGGTATGGACTGCAGTCCGGCCAGGTACAGCATCATGTGGAAGCCGAAGTACTTCCACGTCATGACGAGGAACAGCGTGGCCAGCACGGTGGAGGTGCCGGCGAACCACTGGCCGCCGAGCCCGCCCAGTCCGACGGCGCCGAGGACGTGGTCGGCGAGGCCGTCGTCCGGGGCGAAGATCATGCTGAACAGCACGCCGGTGATGGCCTCGGACAGCACGTACGGCGCGAAGAACAGCATTCGGTACACCGCCCGGCCGCGCACCTTCTGGTTCAGCAGGACGGCCATCGCGAGCGCGAACGGCAGCTGCAGCGCGAGCGACAGCACGACGAGCAGCAGCATCCGCCACAGGTCGCCGAGGAACACCGGATCCTGCAGCAGACGGCTGAAGTTGTCGGTGCCGGTGTAGTCGGACGGCATCCCGAAGCCGCCCCAGCGGAAGAAGGACGCGTACAGCGCGAACAGGATCGGCAGCAGGACCAGCACGCCGAACAGCACGAGAGCGGGCAGTTGGAGGCCGACGGCGGTGAGCCAGTGCAGGGCGCGCCTACGGCTCCGCTGCCGGCCGGCGTCGGCCGCCGGGGCCGGCAGGACGGCGCCGGATCCGCGGCGTCCACTCCGTTCGCCCCGTGGGTCCGAGAGGGAGGTGGAGGTCATCGCCCGCCCTACTGCTCTTGTTTCGCGGTGCTGGTGATCGCCTGGGTGACCTGCTGCGGGGACTTGGATCCGGCGATCAGTCCGGCCACGCTGTCGTTGACCTGCTGGCCGAGGGCGGGGGCGTAGGCCTGGTCGAGGTAGAGCTGGAAGCCGGTGGCACCCTTCAACTGGGCTTGTACGGCCTTGATGTCGGGGTCGGTGAGGGCGCTCTCGGCCGCCGGTACGACGGGCAGGACACCGGTCTTGTGTACCAGCTCCTTGTCGGTGGCCTCGGAGGCGAAGAACTCCAGGAAGTCCACGGCCGCCTGCGGGGCGCCCTTGCGCAGGGCATGGCCGCCGCCTCCGCCGAACACCTCGGTGATCTTCCCGGCGCCGCCCTCGACCTCCGGGAACGGGAAGAAGCCGAGGTTCGCGCCGAGCCCCTTGCCGGCGTCCGCCTCCACGACCGGCGCCCACTGGCCCATGAGTTCCATGGCGGCCTTGCCGTTGCCGACGGTCGCGGCCTGCCCGGTCGGGGAGGAGTAGGCGGCCCCGAGGAAGCCCTTCTGGAAGGGCTGGAGATCGACGAGGTCCTTCAGGTGCTGCCCGGCCTGGACGAATCCGGCGTCGCTGAAGTCCTTCTTCTCGTCGGCCTTCTGCAGGGCGTCGACACCAGCGGTGCGCATCGCGAGGTACGCCCAGTAGTACATGCCCGTCCAGCTCTCCTTGCCGGCCAGCGCCAGCGGGGTGATCCCGGCGGACTTGAGCTTCTTCACGGCATCCAGGAAGCCGCTCCAGGTGGTCGGGGGCGCGCTGATCCCGGCCTTCTTGAAGAGTGCCTTGTTGTACCAGAAGCCGATCATGCCGATGTCGAACGGGATCCCGTACAGCTTGTCGCCGAGGAGGTACGGCTGCTTGGACACCGACAGCAGTCCGTCGGCCCAGGGCTTGCTGCGGTCGGTGAGGTCCTCGACGAGCCCGGCGTCCACCTGCTGCTGGAGCACGCCGCCGCCCCAGGTGTGGAAGATGTCCGGTAGCTTCCCGGAGGCGGTCAGCGCGGTCATCTTCGACTTGTAGGCGTCGTTCTCCAGCTGGACGATCTTGAGCTTGACCTTGGGGTTCCGGGCCTCGTACTTCTTGGCGAGACCGGCCCATACGGTCTTGGTGGGTTCGGTGGTCGAGATGTTCCACCACTCGATCGTGGTCGTCCCCGAGGACGACCCTCCGTCCGAGTCGCCGCCGCAGCCGCTGAGTGCGGTCACACCGAGACCGGCGGCGACGGAGGCCGCCAGGAAGCCGCGGCGGGACAGTGCAGGGTCGCCCATCTTGCGCTCCTTCGAAAAATTTCGGAGTTGCTTCGCAGAGCTGTTTTCGAAACATTCGAAGAAAATCTCGAACGTTCCGGACCGCGACTCTAGAAACGCGCGTGGGGAGCGTCAAGGTGTCGTGCAGGAGCTTGCGGGCGCGCACTCGAACCAGTCGAAGGCCGCGCGGCCCTCGGTGACGTACATGCCGATGACCCGGCCGGTGAATCCGGTGGCCACCTGGGTGGACGGATAACGGCCGTCCAGTTCGGCCGGCCGGACGTTTCCCTCGGAGGTCTCGACGGAGAAGGCGATGCTGTCGGGACCGCTCCCGGGCTCGGGGTCGCGGGTAGCACGGATGCCGACGGCCAGGGTGACCGGGCCCACGGGCAGCGGGAGTTCGGCGACGCACTGGCGCACCGGCCCGATCCGCACGACCACGGCCACGGTCCGCACACCGACGCCCAGGCTGTTTCCCACACCCGCGCCGCCCGGGCCACTGCCCCAAGCCACGTCCGGCCCGTTTCCCAGGCCGCTGTCCGGGTCGTCACCCGCGGCCCCGTCCCGGGTCGCGTCCAAGCTGTCGCCCCGGGCCGCGTCCAGGGTGTTGTCCCCGGCCACGTCCGGGCCGTTTCCCAAACCGCTGTCCGAGTCCTCTCCCCCAGCCACGCCCAGGGCGTTGAGCCCGGCCACGTCCAGGCCGATTCCCACGCCCGAGGCCGGGGCGTTTCACGCGGTCACGTCCTGGTGGTCTCCCGCGGCCCCCTCCAGGCGTTTTCCCGCGGCCACTTCCAGGTCGTAGTGGTGGTCCTCGTCCAGGCGGATGGACAGCCCGGCGCGGCCGGTCCAGTCGTGCGGCGGCCCGGCAGTCGAGGTGCTGCTGGCGGCGACCGACGAAGGTGTGCCCGGGCCGGTCGAGGCTGTCCCCGGTGGCGGTCAGCGTGAGCCGGCCGGGCCGCTCGGTGAGCGACCAGCACCCCTCCGGTCTGCGCCGCGGGGATATCCAGTACGGCGCGAGCACCGGGGAGGTGAAGTCGTCGCGCACCGGCGGTGGTTGGAGCGGAGCCCAGGCAGCCGGCGCGGGATGCCGCTCGCGCACCGGCCCCACCCGGGGCCGGCCGTCGGCCCACTCCACCGGGACCAGGAAGGTCTCCCGACCCAGCACATGAAACTCCGGGAAGCAGCCGCGCGGCCGGGTGCCGAGCAGCACCATCCACCAGGTGCCGTCGGCCGCCTGGACCAGGTCGCCATGGCCGGTGCACTGGATGGGCAGGCCGGTACCGCGGTGGGACAGCAGCGGGTTGCCGGGAGCCGGTTCCCACGGGCCGCGCGGCGAGCGGGCGCGGGCGGCCGAGACACCGTGGCCGAGCACGGTCCCGCCCTCGGCGAGCAGCAGGTACCACCAGTCGCCGATCCGGTACAGATGCGGCGCCTCGGGGTCCCTGAGACCGGTGCCGGACCACGTGGGCAGCGGGCCTTCGAGCACTGGGCCGGTGCGCGGATCGATCCGGGCCACGGTGACCCCGGCCATGGCGCACCAGCAGGAACCGTCCTCGTCCCAGGCGAGGTCGGGGTCGATACCGGGCAGGTCGATCCACACCGGGTCCGACCAGGGACCTTCGGGGGCGCTCGGCGGTGACGATGAAGGTGCCTCCGGCCGTGACGTTGGTGGTGATGACATGGAAGAGCCCGTGGTGGTGGCGGATCGTCGGCGCGTAGATGCCGCCCGAGGCCGGCGTGTCGTCGGGCGGCGTCAACTGGCCCGGCCGGTCGAGGACGTTGCCGATCTGCCGCCAGTGCACCAGGTCCCGGCTGCGGAACGGCGGGACGACACACCAGGTAGTAGTCGTCCCCGGCCCGGCACACGCTCGGGTCGGGGTGGAAGCCGGGGAGGACGGGGTTGTCGTAGGTCCGCATGGTGCGCTCCCAACAGGCGCCCGAAACTTTCGGATGCGGCGCCGAATCTTGGCGGCGGCCGAGCCGATCGGCCCCCCATACGGAAGTCGTTGAAAAGACACCGCCGCCCGGGCTGGTCGAATCGCCGGTACGGGAGTGGGATGGAAGGAAGGAAACAAGGGCCTTGCAGGGCGGGCACGTCCGCGCGCGAGACGCCCCGGCGTCGCCCGCGAGGAACGGTGGAGTGATGTCGGGTTACGACGCCTCGGCGACCGCTCGGGTGGTGGTCGGTGTGAGCGGCTCCCTGGGCAGTGTCACGGCCCTGCGGCGGGCCACCGCGCTCGCCCGCCGGCTGGGAGCGGAACTGTGGCCGGTGCTGGCCTGGGAGCCGCCGGGCGGTGACTCCGCCGCGCGCCGCTCCCCCGCCGCCGGCCTCCTGGTCGAGGACTGGCAGCGGCTGGCAGGACAGCGCCTCGCCTCGGTGCTCGAGGAGATCTTCGGCGGGAACGCCCCCGGTGTGCCGATGCACGCCCTCGTCGTCCGCGGTGCCCCGGGCCCGGCGCTGGTGGCGACCGCCGACCGGGAGGACGACGTCCTGGTCGTGGGCGCGGGCCGGCGCGGTCTGCAGCGCGCCTTCTCGGGCCGCGTCTCCCGGCACTGCCTGGCGCACGCGGTCTGTCCGGTGCTCGCGGTGCCCCCGTCCCCCCTGGAGTCGGAGCTGCTGTCCGTCCACCGGCGCAACACCTGGCACCTGCGCATGGACATCCGGCGCCTGTGAGGCCGGCACGGCTCAGCGGCCGTCGGAGCACCGTCGCAGATGTGAAGCCCGGGCTGCCGCTCATCATTGATGGGGCGGCCGGCGCCCTGACATGACCCTCGGTGGCCGTTCTCGCTCCGACGGCACGGGCGCAAGCCTGACGGCCGTGCCTCCGGCGACCGTCTCCGGCCTCCGGTTCTTGATGCTGCTTTACCGCTCCCACGCCATTCTTAACGCAAGATTGACGCCTCCTGAGCCGGGATCCGTGGGCCCAGACGTCACTCTCTGCTTACGCTGGTGCGGCCGTCGTCTGATGGCCGGAAAAGAGCTGAGCCGCACACAGGAGCCCACTGATGGCCACGACCGAGCACCCCCCTCCCAGTCGCTTGCGCAACTGGATGCTGGAGGGGCTCTCCGACATGGGCAAGCACGGCGGCCACACCGGGCCCCACGCCGAGCCCGAACCCCCGCACAAGGGCCAGCGCTGGTGGCGCGTGATGTGCCTGACCGGTGTCGACTACTTCTCGACCCTCGGCTACCAGCCGGGCATCGCGGCGCTGGCGGCCGGACTGCTGGGGCCGATCGCGACCATCGTCCTTGTCATCGTCACCCTGGCCGGCGCGCTTCCGGTGTACCGCCGGGTCGCCGAGGAGAGCCCGCACGGCGAGGGTTCGATCGCGATGCTGGAGCGGCTGCTGTCCTTCTGGCAGGGCAAGCTCTTCGTGCTCACCCTGCTCGGCTTCGCCGCCACCGACTTCCTGATCACCATCACCCTGTCGGCCGCCGACGCCTCCACCCACCTGGTGGAGAACCCGCATCTGACGAGCGCACTGCACGGCCAGCAGATGCTGATCACCCTGATACTCGTGGCGCTGCTGGGCGCGGTGTTCCTCAAGGGCTTCCTCGAGGCGATCGGCGTCGCGACGGCACTGGTCGGCGTCTACCTCGCGCTGAACGTCGTCGTCGTGATCGTCGGCCTCTACCACGTGATCACCGCGGGCCATGTGATCACCGACTGGTCCAGCGCGCTGACCGCACAGCACGGCAACATCTTCGTCATGATCGGCCTGGCCCTGCTCGTCTTTCCCAAGCTCGCGCTCGGCCTGTCCGGGTTCGAGACCGGCGTCGCGGTCATGCCCCACGTCCAGGGCGACCCGGACGACACCGAGGAGAAGCCGACCGGCCGGATCCGGGACACGAAGAAGCTGCTCACCACGGCCGCGCTGATCATGAGCGCCTTCCTGATCACCTCCAGCTTCATCACCACGCTGCTCATCCCGGAGAGCGAGTTCAAGACCGGCGGCCAGGCCAACGGACGCGCGCTCGCGTACCTCGCGCACGAGTACCTCGGCGGCGCCTTCGGCACGGTCTACGACATCTCGACCATCGCGATCCTGTGGTTCGCCGGTGCCTCCGCCATGGCCGGTCTGCTGAACCTGATGCCGCGCTATCTGCCCCGCTACGGCATGGCCCCGCACTGGGCCCGCGCGGTGCGCCCGATGGTCATCGTCTTCACGCTCATCGCCTTCCTGGTCACCTGGCTCTTCGACGCCAACGTCGACGCGCAGGGCGGCGCCTACGCCACCGGCGTGCTGGTGCTCATCAGTTCCGCGGCGATCGCGGTGACCATCGCGGCGCGCAAGGCCGGACAGCGCAAGTGGACCATCGGGTTCGGCGTGATCTCGGCGGTGTTCCTGTACACGACCGTCATGAACGTGATCGAGCGCCCGGACGGTGTGAAGATCGGTGCCTGCTTCATCGCCGGCATCATCCTGGTCTCGCTGCTGTCCCGGCTGGCCCGCGCCTTCGAACTGCGCGTGACCAGCGTGACGCTCGACCCGATGGCGGAACGATTCATCCGGGACATGGCCAGCCGCAAGATGCGGTTCATCGCCAACGAGCCCGGCCACCGGGACAAGGCCGAGTACCGGGACAAGGTCGAGCAGATCCGCGCCGACAACGACATGCCCGAGCAGGAGGACTTCGTCTTCGTCGAGGTCACGGTCACCGACCCCTCCGAGTTCGAGGCGGGCCTGACCGTGCGCGGCGAGGTCCTGCACGACCGCTACCGGGTGCTGACCCTGGAGTCCGCCTCCATCTCGAACGCGCTGGCTGCCCTCCTTCTGCATGCCCGGGACATGACGGGCTGCACCCCGCACATCTACTTTGAGTGGACCGAGGGCAACCCCTTCGCCAACTTCCTGCGCTTCTTCCTCTTCGGCCAGGGCGAGGTCGCCCCGGTCACCCGTGAGGTGCTGCGCGAGGCGGAGCCGGACCGGGAACGCCGGCCGCGGGTGCACACCGGCTGAGACCGGCGGGACGCGCCCGGGCCGACCGCGGCGCAGACCTGGGCCTCGCCGAGGTCGCCCCGACCTCGGCGAGGGCGCTCTAGCGGCCGAACCAGCGCCTGGGCGGCCGCACCTCCAGAAGCCCCAGGCTGAGCCGGCCGTGTATCTCCACGCGGAGCACGGCCGGCGCCCCGGGCTCGCCGGCGGGCCGCACCTTGGTCTTGCCGTAGCCGATCACCAGCGCGTCGGCGTCCACGACGACACCGGGCCGGGTGATCAGCCGCAGGGTGCCGCCGCGCATGTCGAGGTCGATGCGGAGGGTGTCGTGGGTGATCACCGCGCCGGTGAAGTCGAGGGTCACGTCCCCCCAGGCGGACGTGACCTCCATCCGGCGCGGCACCGCCCAGCCGTCCGCCCGTACGGCCGATGCGCCCTGCTGCTCGATCCGCACGACGTCCTTGGCCGGTACGGCGGCGTCCGGCAGGTCGGCCGTCAGCGCGGCCAGCTCGCCCAGCGTGCGCGCGGAGAGCGCGGCCGTCACGCGCTCGTCCAGCTCCTCCGCCGTGATCCGGCCGTCGCCCGCGGCGCCCGTCAGGACGTCCACCGCCCGGTCCCGGTCCGCGTGCGAGGCACGCAGCCCGGTCGGCATCTCCGTGTGCAGCAGCTCGGCCGCCATACCCTCACCCCGATTCAGCAGGTCCCCGCAGGGGTCGTCGTCACGCACTAACGCTATATCGCGTTATACCCAACGGCCAACCCCACGTCCACGGTTCCCGTGACATGGCCCTATCGTGACCGGCATGCAGTCCTACACGATCGGCCAGGCGGCACGGCTGCTCGGCGTGAGCCCGGACACCGCCCGCCGCTGGGCCGACGCGGGCCGGGTGGCGACCCATCGCGACGAGTCCGGGCGGCGGCTCATCGACGGCAGGGATCTCGCCGCGTTCTCGGTCGAACTGGCCAAGGCGGGCGGCGGCGAGGAGGACGCCTCCTACACCTCCGTCCGCAACGCCTTCCCCGGCATCGTCACGGCGATCAAGCTCGGTGACGTCGCCGCCCAGGTGGAGATCCAGGCGGGCCCGCACCGGCTGGTGTCGCTGCTGACCCGGGAAGCCGTCGAGGAACTGGGCCTGGAGGTCGGCATGGAGGCCACCGCGCGCGTGAAGTCCACCAACGTGCACATCGACCGCGTCTGACCGGTCACACGCCTGCCGTCACCGGCACAGCAGTGCCGCCCACAGGTCGAGCCGGTCCCGCAGCCGGGACAGGTCGCGCCCGGTGAGCCGCTCGATGCGCTCCACCCGGTAGTGCACCGTGTTGACGTGCAGATGCAGCGCCTGTGCGGTGCGCGCCCAGGAGCCGTCGCAGGTCAGGAAGGTCTCCAGCGTGCTCAGCAGGGCGGCGGTGGCGGGCCGGTCGGCCTCCAGCAACGGGCCGAGGACGCCATGGCTGAAGGCGCCACGCACGTCGGCCGGCACCCCCGTGAGCAGGGCGTCGAGGGTGGTGAGGGAGCCGGCGTCGGTCAGGCGGGAGGCGTCGGGCGCGGTGGTGCGGGCCGAGGTGAGGGCGTAGCGGGCCCGCGCCAGCGCGCCGCCCAGCCCCTCCGGTGCCGCCGCGGGCATGCCGATACCGGCGTGCAGCACGACACCGGGCACGCAGTCGGCGACCAGCGGCCACGCCTCGTCCGCCCAGCCGGCCGGCGCACCGCACAGCACCGCGAAGGCGCACCCGTCCGGCAGCCTCCCCACGGCGGCCGCCACGACGGGAGTCCCCGCGCCGGCATCCCCCTCGGCCGCACCGCCCTGGCCCCCCGTCCCGCCGACGGCACCGGCACCGGCACTTCGGGCATCCCCCGGCAGATGCCCGGCCAGCTCCCTCAACGCGCCCTCGGCGAGCGGTACTTCACCCTCCGGTGACCGCCGTGCCATCGCGTCCGCGACGATGACCTGGTACGGCCCCGAATCCGGCAGTCCGCACCGGCGCAGGGCCGCCTCCACCGTGCCGTCCTCCCGGCCGGCCGGCACGGCCAGCAGGGCGCCGAGTTCGTCCGCCGCGCGGGGTCCGGCCGACGGACGCCGGGTGCCGGCCTGCTGACAGTGCGCCAACACGGCGGCGACCTCGTGCAGCATGCGCGGCGGGGCCGCGTCGGGGCCGGGCAGGTACAGCAGCCAGCGCTCGTACGGCGACACCCCGCCGGCGTCGACCGAGGCGGTCAGCCCGGGCCCGTCCGCGAGGAGCGCGACCGCCTCCCGCGCCGGCACGGCGGGTGCGCCGGCCGTGGCCGCGACCGTCCGCCCGCTCGGGGTGAAGACGTACGCGGCGGTCCCGCCGAGCTGGGCGAAGGCCGCTGCGAGGACGGTGTCCGGCCCGGCCTCCTGCGCGAGCAGCCGGCTCAGCCGCACGCGCGCGTTCTCCGGCAGCGCGTGATGCCGGCTCAGCCCGGCCCACTGGCGCAGGTACACGGTGTCCGTGATCGCCCGGAACATGATGTGCGCCGGCACCCCGGCGACCGGCACCCGGTGGCGTGCGCACGCCTGGACCAGGTCGTCCGGCACGCTCCCATGGGTCTCCTCCCCCGCGAGCAGTGCGGCGGCGCCCGCGTCCTTCAGCGCCGAGACGAACCGCTCCGCCTTGCCGGTGCCGGCCTCCGGCGTCCACCAGACGAGTCCACTGACCACCACCTCGCCCGGCCGCACGAACCGGGCCGGGTCCTCCAGGTCCGTGACGGTCACTCCGCTGACTTCGCGCCTCAGCAGCGCGTCCTCCGCCCACAGCAGGCGCAGACCGAGGGAGGCGTCCCCCAGGAGGTGTTCGACGTACATGTGCTGGCTCCTCGTACGGCCGCCGGGCGGTGAACGAAACCCCCCGGCATCTCGCATCCACCAGGTGAGTGCGAGATGAAGCATCGTAAATGCAAGCCTTGGGGAGTGGAATGCCTCTTGGTGGATCCTCCAGCCGCAGGGGCCTGGCCACCGGGGTTTCCGTGCTCCGCACCAGTCGTCCGGGCCGGCCGCCGTTGGTTCACTTCCGGCCATGGGCCTGAACGCGGTGACCGGGGCGTACCTGTTCTCACCGCTCTTCGAGCAGTGCTGCCGTGCGTTCCTCGTTCACCGAAGTGCCGCTGCCGCGTGACCGGGTGCGGCGGGCGCCGGACCGGCACAGGGGTAGCCGCCGTCCACCCGGATCGCCGTGATCCCGCTGATGTGCCGGGCCCCGCACCGGTCCTGCGGAAGCACCAGCTGGGGCCCGGCCGTGTCCAGCGGGGTGTCGTCGATGCGCACGCCCAGCAGGACGGGCGCGTCCGCGAAGTCCGGGTCGATCTCGGCCCAGGACAGTATGGCGTGGTGGCCGTCGGTGCCGGTCACCACGATGAGATAGCGCAGCCGGTCCTTGCGGCGCGCCGGGTCGAAGCCGGGCCCCGCGTCGGCGAGGACGTCGTACAGGCGCGGACCGGCGAACCGGTGGTGCTGGATGCCGCTGGTCGCGCACTCGAAGCTGACGTCCACCCGGTGCTGCGGCCAGCGGAGCAGGTCCGGCACGGTCAGCCGGGCGGGCCGGGCCAGATCACCGGTCACGGCGACTTCCACGAGCGTCATCGGCGACCACCTCCCGCAGGACCGTACCCGCCACAGAGCGCCGTACAAACGCACATGCAAGCTTCACGTCACAAGTTCGCAGCTCATGCGATGCGACAGGAGACTTACAGCTGGCAGATGCGGCAGTATCATCGCCGCACGGCCGGTGCCGCCGGCCGTGACAGGGCGCGACAGTCGTTCCACAGAACCTCGAGGAGTAGATCCGTGATGACCCGTTCCGTGCGCCGGACCCGGCGAATGCTGCAGCTGGCCGGTGCGGGAGCCGCCGCCCTGATGGCACTCAGCGCCTGCTCCTCGTCCTCGAACTCGTCCAGCACCAAGTCGGACACGTCGGACTCCGCCTCCCCGAAGCTGTCCGGCAACATCACCGTGTTCGCCGCCGCCTCCCTGAAGGAGAGCTTCACGACCCTGGGCAAGGAGTTCGAGCAGCAGCACCCGGGCACCAAGGTCAGCTTCAACTTCGGCGGCAGCGACACCCTCGCCGCGAGCATCACCGGCGGTGCCCCGGCGGACGTCTTCGCTGCCGCCAGCCCCAAGACCATGGCAATCGTGACGGTCAAGAAGGACGCGGCCGGCACTCCGGCCACCTTCGTCCGCAACCAGCTGGAGATCGCCACCCTGCCGGGCAACCCCGACAAGGTGTCCTCCCTGAAGGACCTCACCAAGTCCGGCCTGAAGGTCGTGCTGTGCGACAAGACCGTGCCGTGCGGCGCCGCCGCGCAGAAGGCCCTGGACGCCGGCAGCATCAAGCTGACCCCGGTCTCCTACGAGCAGGACGTCAAGTCCGCCCTGAACAAGGTGGAGCTGAAGGAGGCCGACGCCGCGGTCGTCTACAGGACCGATGTGAAGTCCGCGGGTGGCAAGGTGGAGGGCGTGGAGTTCCCCGAGTCCGCCAAGGCGATCAACGCCTACCCGATCGTCCTGCTGAAGAACGCGCCGAACGCCGCTGCCGCCCAGGCGTTCATCGCTCTGGTGCGGTCCGCCGAGGGCCAGAAGGTGCTGAGCGGTGCGGGGTTCCTCAAGCCGTGACCTCGCTCGACAAGCCCGGCGCAGCGACCAGCCCCCGCACGGGCCGGCCGCTGCGCCGCCGCGTCGGCACGGGGGCCCGGCGCGGGGTGCCGTTGCCGCTGCTGCTGCCGGGCCTGCTGGCAATGGCGTTCCTGTTGCTGCCGCTGGTCGCGCTGCTCATCCGCGCGCCCTGGCGCAGCCTGCCGGAGCAGCTGTCCAGCACCGAGGTGTGGCAGGCGCTCCAGCTGTCGCTGGTCAGCGCCACGGCGGCGACGGCGGTGAGCCTGGTGCTGGGCGTACCGCTGGCCTGGCTGCTGGCCCGTACGGAGTTCCCCGGCCGGGGCCTCGTACGGGCCCTGGTGACACTGCCGCTGGTGCTGCCGCCGGTGGTCGGCGGTGTGGCGCTGCTGCTGGCCCTCGGCCGCAACGGCGTGATCGGCAAGGGGCTGGACGCCTGGTTCGGGATCACGCTGCCGTTCACCACCGCCGGGGTGGTGATCGCGGAGGCGTTCGTCGCGATGCCGTTCCTGGTCATCAGCGTCGAGGGCACCCTGCGCGCGGCCGACCCGCGCTTCGAGGAGGCGGCGACCACGCTGGGCGCGTCCCGCTTCACCGCGTTCCGCCGGGTCACCCTGCCGCTGATCGCGCCCGGCATCGCGGCGGGCGCGGTCCTTGCGTGGGCGCGTGCGCTCGGCGAGTTCGGCGCGACGATCACCTTCGCGGGCAACTTCCCCGGCCGCACCCAGACCATGCCCCTCGCGGTCTACCTGGCCCTGCAGAACGACCCCGACGCCGCGATCTGCCTCAGCCTGGTCCTGCTGACGGTATCGATCGCGGTGCTGGCGGGGTTGCGGGACCGTTGGGTGACGGCATCATGACGAACACCCGCCCCACCCACGGACAACCCACGGCCGCCGACGGCGCCCAGGCCCCGCAGGGGCCACCCGCACCCGACGACGAAAGCCGCACGAGTGGTGCGGGTGGGAACCCAGAGCCGGTCGAAGGCCGGCACCCCACCACGCACCCGCACACGCCCCCGAACACGGACGGCCTGGACGCCCACCTCGTCATCGACCGCACCGCATTCCGCCTGGACATAACCCTCACCGCCGCCCCCGGAGAGGTCCTCGCCCTCCTCGGCCCCAACGGCGCCGGCAAGACCACCGCACTGCGCGCGCTCGCCGGCCTCACCCCTCTCTCCGACGGCCACCTGCGCCTCGACGGTGCCGCCCTGGAGCACACTCCCCCGGAGTCCCGCCCGGTCGGCGTGGTCTTCCAGGACTACCTGCTCTTCCCCCACCTCTCCGCCCTGGACAACGTCGCCTTCGGCCCCCGCTGCCAGGGTGCGTCCAAGGCGGAGGCCCGTGCCCGGGCCTCCGCGTGGCTGGACCGCATGGGCCTCGCCGCCCACGCGGGAGCCAAGCCGCGCCGCCTGTCCGGCGGGCAGGCCCAGCGCGTGGCCCTCGCCCGCGCCCTGGCCACCCGCCCGAGGCTGCTTCTCCTCGACGAGCCGCTGGCCGCCCTGGACGCCCGTACCCGCCTGGAGGTCCGTGCCCAACTGCGCCGACACCTGGCCGAGTTCGAGGCGGTCGCCGTCCTGGTCACGCACGATCCGCTGGATGCCATGGTGCTCGCGGACCGGCTGGTCGTCATCGAGCACGGCCGGGTCGTCCAGGAGGGCGGCCCCGCCGACATCGCCCGTCATCCGCGCACCGACTACATCGCCCAGCTCGTCGGCCTCAACCTCTACCGCGGCCAGGCGGACGGACACACGGTACGACTCGACGCGGGCCCGGCGATCACGACCACCGAGGCGCTGTCCGGTCCGGCCTTCGTGGCCTTTCCCCCGTCGGCCGTCACCCTGTTCCGGGACCGCCCCACCGGCGCCAGCGCCCGTAACCACTGGCGCTGCGAGGTGGCCGCGCTCGAGACACACGGCGACCAGATCCGCGCCGACCTCACCGGCGAGCTCCCCCTCGCCGCCGACCTCACCACGGTCGCCGCGGCCGAACTCGATCTGCATCCGGGCGCTGCCGTCTGGGCGACGGTCAAAGCGGCGCAGACACACGCATACCCAGCCTGAGCGGGTGGGCGTTCTACCGTGAGTGCCCATGACCCTGAGCATCCGCAACCAGCTCCCCGGCACCGTCACCGAGGTCCACCCGGGCGAGGCCATGGCCACCGTCAAGCTCCGTCTGGAGGGCGGCCAGCACCTCATGGCGGCCATCACCAAGGAGTCCGCCGAGGACCTCTCCCTCACCCCCGGCTCGACCGTCCGCGCTCTTGTCAAGTCGACCGAGGTCTCCCTGGCCACCCATCGGGTCGAGGGCCTGTCGATCCGCAACCAGCTTCAGGGCACCATCGTCGGCCTCACCACCGGCGCCGTCATGGCCTCCGTGAAGATCTCCGTCGACGACGGCGAACTGACCGCGGCGATCACCAAGGAGGCGGTCACCGACCTCGGCCTCTTCGTGGGCTCCGACGTGGTCGCCCTGATCAAGGCGACCGAGGTGTCCCTGGCGACGGCATGACACGCCGAGGGCCCCGCCCGGAGACCGGACGGGGCCCTGCGGCACGACCTGCTCAGTCCTCGTACGCGTCCAGCGGCGGGCAGGAGCACACCAGGTTGCGGTCACCGAAGGCCTGGTCGATACGGCGTACCGGCGGCCAGTACTTGTCGGCGGCCGAGACACCGGCGGGGAAGACGGCCTCCTCGCGGCTGTAGGCGTGCTTCCACTCACCGCCGAGCGCGGCGGCGGTGTGCGGGGCGTTGCGCAGCGGGTTGTCCTCCGCCGGCCACTCGCCGGCGCCTGCCTTCTCGATCTCCGCGCGGATGGCGATCATCGCGTCGCAGAACCGGTCCAGCTCGGTGAGGTCCTCCGACTCGGTCGGCTCGATCATCAGCGTGCCGGCCACCGGGAAGGACATGGTCGGCGCGTGGAAGCCGTAGTCGATCAGGCGCTTGGCCACGTCGTCCACGCTGACGCCGGTGGCCTTGGTCAGCGGGCGCAGGTCGATGATGCACTCGTGCGCGACCAGGTTGCCGGGGCCGGTGTAGAGCACCGGGTAGTGCGGCTCCAGGCGCTTGGCGACGTAGTTCGCCGAGAGCACGGCCACCTGCGTGGCCCGCTTGAGGCCCTCGCCGCCCATGAGGCGGACATACGCCCAGGAGATGGGCAGGATGCCCGCCGAGCCCCAGGGAGCGGCCGAGATCGGGCCGACGCCCGTCTCCGGGCCCGCGGCCGGCTGCATCGGGTGGTTCGGCAGGTACGGCGCCAGGTGCGAGCGGACCGCGACCGGGCCGACGCCGGGGCCACCGCCGCCGTGCGGGATGCAGAAGGTCTTGTGCAGGTTCAGGTGCGAGACGTCACCGCCGAAGTGGCCCGGCTTGGCCAGGCCGACCAGGGCGTTCAGGTTCGCGCCGTCGACGTACACCTGGCCGCCGGCCTCGTGCACCTGGGCGCAGATGTCGGCGACGTGCTCCTCGAACACGCCGTGCGTGGACGGGTACGTGATCATCAGCACCGCCAGCTCTTCGCGGTACTGCTCGATCTTGGCGCGCAGGTCGGCGACGTCGATCTCGCCGTCCTCGGCGGTCTTGACGACGACGACCTTCATGCCCGCCATCACGGCGCTGGCCGCGTTGGTGCCGTGCGCGGAGGACGGGATCAGGCAGACGGTGCGCTGCTCGTCGCCGTTGGCGCGGTGGTAGCCGCGGACGGCGAGCAGACCGGCCAGCTCGCCCTGGGAGCCGGCGTTCGGCTGCAGGGAGACCTTGTCGTAGCCGGTGACCTCGGCGAGACGTTCCTCCAGCTCACGGATGAGCGTGAGGTAACCCTCGGCCTGCTCGGCGGGCACGAAGGGGTGCAGCTGACCGAACTCCGGCCAGGTGACCGGCTCCATCTCGGTGGTCGCGTTGAGCTTCATGGTGCAGGAGCCCAGCGGGATCATGCCGCGGTCGAGCGCGTAGTCACGGTCGGCCAGCCTGCGCAGGTAGCGCAGCATCGCGGTCTCGGAGCGGTGCTGGTGGAAGACCGGGTGGGTGAGGTACGCGTCGGTGCGCAGCAGCGCCTCGGGGAGGGTGTCCTCGGCGGTCGCGTCCAGCGCCTCGATGTCGCCCTTGACGCCGAAGGCGGACCAGACGGCCTCCAGCTGGGCCCGCTTGGTGGTCTCGTCGCAGGCGATCGAGACGTGGTCGGCGTCGGCGAGGTGGAGGTTGACGCCGTTCTCCCGGGCGGCGGCGGCGACCTCGGCGGCCTTGCCGGGCACGCGCGCGGTGAGGGTGTCGAAGTAGGCGCCGTGGACGATCTCGACGCCGCCGGCCTTCAGGCCCTCGGCGAGGATCGTGGCGTACCGGTGCGTCCGCCGGGCGATGGCCTTGAGCCCCTCCGGCCCGTGGTAGACGGCGTACATGCCGGCCATCACGGCGAGCAGCACCTGCGCGGTGCAGATGTTGCTGGTCGCCTTCTCCCGGCGGATGTGCTGCTCACGGGTCTGCAGCGCGAGCCGGTAGGCCTTGTTGCCGTCCGCGTCGACGGAGACGCCCACGAGCCGGCCGGGCAGGCTGCGGGCGAACTTCTCGTGCACCGCCATGTAGCCGGCGTGCGGGCCGCCGAAGCCCATCGGCACACCGAAGCGCTGGGTCGTGCCGACGGCGATGTCGGCGCCCAGTTCGCCCGGCGAGGTCAGCAGGGTCAGGGCGAGCAGGTCGGCGGCGACGGTGACGAGCGCGCCGAGTTCATGTGCCTGGTCGATGACCGGCTTGATGTCGCGTACGGCACCGGAGGCGCCCGGGTACTGGAGCAGCACGCCGTTGATCTCACGCGCGGCCATGTCGGCCGGGATGCCGTCGCTGAGGTCGGCGACGACGACCTCGACACCGGTCGGCTCGGCGCGGGTCTGGATGACGGCGATGGTCTGCGGCAGCGCGTCCGCGTCGATCAGGAACAGGCCCTTCTTGTTCCTGCCCATGCGCCGGGACAGCGCCATGGCCTCGGCGGCCGCGGTGCCCTCGTCCAGCAGGGAGGCGCCGGAGGTGGGCAGCCCGGTGAGCTCGGCGACCACGGTCTGGAAGTTCAGCAGGGCCTCGAGACGCCCCTGGGAGATCTCCGGCTGGTACGGCGTGTAGGCCGTGTACCAGGCCGGGTTCTCCATGACGTTGCGCAGGATGACCGGCGGGGTGAAGGTGCCGTAGTACCCGAGCCCGATCATGGAGTCGAGGACCTGGTTGCGGTCGGCGAGCGAGCGCAGCTCGGCGAGCACCTCCGCCTCGGTGCGGGCGCCCGGCAGGTCGAGGGCGTCGGCGTTCTTGATCACATCCGGGACCGCCGCGGCGGTCAGCTCGTCGAGGGAGCCGTAGCCGACCTGCGCGAGCATCTTGGCCCGCGCCTCCTGGTCGGGCCCGATGTGGCGCTGCTCGAACGGGATGCCCGCTTCGAGCTCCGAGAGCGGAATACGATGGGCGGTCATTGCGGAGGCCTCCTGGTCTGACGCGACCTTCGAAGGGCACCACGGCGCGGGTGCCCCGACGGCCTCCCCCTCTGTCATCTCAACCTGAGAGCTTCACCGGACGCCCTGTGGGACGCCGGCTTTCACCGTCGGTGAGAGCGGAAGCCGTCGACATCCGCCCTGCTTTCCAGAGTGACCTCGTCCGTGCGGTACGTGAGCCTGAGAGATTCCGGGGAGGATTTGCTCCTTCGGCGCCTCCGAGGTGGTCGGAGGACTCTCCCGCACGGGGTCAGCAGCCGCTGTCAGCCTACCAGCGGGGTCAACGGCCGGGTCCTCGAGTGGCCACCTCCCTGAATGTGCTCTTTCGTAGTGCTTACGGATGTATTGCGACCACGTGGAGGGAGAGGGACCGTGCAGACCGACATCGATCCGCGCAACCTGATCGGCCGCAAGGCGTTCGACCGCACCGGCACCAAGATCGGGACCATCGACGAGGTGTACCTCGACGACGCGACCGGCGTGCCCGAGTGGGCGGCCATACGCACCGGCCTGTTCTCCCGCGACGCCTTCGTCCCTCTCGAACCGAGCGAACTGATCGAAGGCTCCCTCCATGTCCCCTTCGACCGCGCCCTGATCAAGGACGCCCCGGACTTCGGCGTGGGCCGCCATCTGTCCCCCGAACAGGAACTCCAGCTCTACCACCACTACGGCCTGGACGTGGTCTCACGCCCCTCGGCCCCGGACCACGACTTCGGCAAGCTGGCGGGGTCGGAGGAAACCTGATCGGAGCCTTCCGCGACCAACGGCAACGGATCGGCGGGCTCCAGCGCGCAATCACCGACGAAGAACGTCCGCACCCTCCCCGGAGGGGACTGCGGCGTCTCGAACCGCACGGTGACCCGACCCAGCCCACTCCCCTGCACCCACCCGTGCCCGTACTCCGCATGCCTTACGTCCTGTCCGGCGCGCCAGTGTCTTTCGACGGGCTCCGGCCCCTCCACGGCAACCTCGGGCCCGGCCTCCTCCGGCGTCTCCGCCGCCGGCGAGGGCATCGCCTGCGCGAACAGGTCCTCCTGGGTGTAGTCGGCGAGCCCGGAGACACCCACGCCCAGCAGCCGTACCCCACCCGTGGTGTCCACGGAGTCCAGCAACCGCGCGGCCGCCTCCCGCACGACCGCCGGATCGTCCGTGGGCCCTCTGAGCGTCTCGGAGCGGGTCAGGGTCGAGAAGTCGTACCTGCGCACCTTAAGCACGATCGTCCGCCCCGACAGCCCGGCCCCGCGCAGCCGTCCCACACACCGGTCGGCGAGCCGCTGCACCTCCAGGCCGATCCGCAGCCGGTCGTGGATGTCCACGTCGTAGGTGTCCTCGACCGACACCGACTTCGCCTCACGCTCGGCCACCACGGGCCGCTCGTCATGGGCCAGGGCCATGGCGTGGAGCGCGTGCCCGTGCGCCTTGCCGAGCAGCCGGACCAGCTCGTCCTCGCCCGCTTCTGCCAGCTCCTCGACCGTCGTGATCCCGGCCCGGCGCAGATGGTCCCCCGTGGCCGGCCCCACCCCCGGCAGGGTCCGCACCGGCATCGGCCCCAGCAGCGCCCGCTCGGACCCCGGCTCGATGAGCACCAGGCCGTCCGGCTTGGCCTGCTCCGAGGCGATCTTGGCGAGCATCTTGGAGGCGGCGAGCCCCACCGATCCCGTCAGCCCGGTGACCGCCCGTATGTCCGCGCGCAGCCGGGTCCCGGCCAGCCGCGCCGATTCCTCGTCCCAGGCCGTCCCGCCGGCCTCCAGGTCCACGAAGGCCTCGTCCAGGCTGAGCGGCTCCACCAGCGGCGACAGCTCCCGCAGCAGCGCCATCACCTGCTCGCTGATCGCCCGGTACACGGTGAAGCGCGGCACCAGATACGCGGCGTTGGGTGCCAGCCGGCGCGCCTGGGCCATGGGCATCGCCGAGTGCACCCCGAAGACCCGCGCCTCGTACGACGCGGTGGCCACCACCCCGCGCGGTCCGAGCCCGCCCACGACGACCGCCTTCCCGCGCAGGCTCGGCTTGGATGCCTGCTCCACCGAGGCGTAGAAGGCATCCATGTCGAGATGCAGGATCGTGGGCGCGTTTCTCACATCTCCGATGCTGCACCACGGCACTGACAATGCCCCGCCGTGGAGGGGGCCGGTGTCAGACCGCCCGGTTGCGGCGCCGCGCCAGCTCGTCCGCGGGGTTGTGGCCGACGAGGGTCTCGCCCGTGTCGATGCGTTCGCCGTGCAGCTGCGAGAGCGCGCTTTCCACGTCCCGCCACACCACGCCGACGGCGATCCCGAAGATGCCCTGACCGCCCTGGAGCAGGGCGTGGACCTCGTCCGGCGAGGTGCACTCGTAGACCGTGGCGCCGTCGCTCATCAGGGTCAACCGCTCCAGGTCACGGAAACCGCGTTCCCGGAGGTGCTGCACGGCCGTGCGGATGTTCTGCAGCGAGACCCCGGTGTCCAGGAACCGCTTGACGATCTTCAGGACGACGACGTCACGAAAGCTGTACAGCCGCTGCGTGCCCGACCCGTACGCGGGCCGCACACTCGGCTCGACCAGCCCCGTGCGTGCCCAGTAGTCCAGTTGCCGGTAGGTGATGCCGGCCGCTGCGCAGGCCGTCGGCCCGCGATAACCGATCTGTTCCGATGCCATGGACGCCGCCCCTCCGCCGTTCGGCACCACCGTCGGCCGCTGCGGAGCGTGATCGACCGCGCTGCTCGGTTGGGGGTACCCCCTCTTCGAACGCAGCTGAGAGCTCGGGGGAGGGTACGGACCGCTCCCCCCGAACCCTTGTCCGGGGGCACCCCCAGCCGTACCGTCGCCGCTGGTTCTCACGCCGACCTCCGTCCTTGACCTGCCTTCACGACGGTAGGCAGTCACCAGGGGTGCGTCAACGATCGCCACACTCGGCACGCCGAGTGATAATCACCCTAGGAGTGGTTTCCCGTGCCCCACCGCGGGGAAAGGCTAGCCGAATGCTTTCGGGGGAGGCCGTAGGACGCTCTCATTGGCCGGTGGCACATGCCCGCGCACGGGGCTGCGAAGCTCACCGGCCGTTCGCCTTCACTGGCTGCTGGTGCCGAAGTCCTCGGGCGAGATCTGGTCGAGGAACTCGCGGAACTTCTCCACCTCGTCCTCCTGCTCGTCCGGAATGGCGATGCCGGCGTCGTCCAGCACCGCGTCACTGCCGTAGATCGGCGTTCCGGTACGCAGGGCCAGCGCTATGGCATCGGAGGGACGGGCGCTGACCTCGACGCCGCTGGCGAAGACCAGCTCCGCGTAGAAGACACCTTCCCGCAGATCGGTGATGCGTACCTCGGTCAGCTCCTGGCCGACGGCCTCCAGCACGTCCTTGAACAGGTCGTGCGTCAGCGGCCTGGCGGGGGCCATGCCCTGCTGGGCGAAGGCGATGGCCGTCGCCTCCCCCGGCCCGATCCAGATGGGGAGGTAACGGTCGCCTCCCACTTCGCGCAGGAGCACGATCGGTTGGTTGGAGGGCATTTCGACCCGGACACCTACGACATCGAGCTCGTTCACACAGCAACCCTAGGCCGTGCCCGGGACGTTTGGGTAGTCGGGCCGGGAACAGGTGCCCGATCCGGCCGCCCGCGGCCCCCGGCGTTCACGGCAGCCGCACCCCGAGAGCGGTCTTCACCAGTGCCGCGTGCAGCTTGACGGTAAGCGCGGCCAGCTCCTTCGTACGGGCCTCGGCATGGGCCCTGGTCTGCGGGTTGCGGTGGCGTTTGAGCGGGGCCACCACCTGGTCGACCAGTCCGGCCTCGCGATCGGCGGCCGCCTTCATCACCCGAAGGTGGCGCGGCTCGATCCCGAACCGGCCCAGTTCGGCGACGAGCGAGGCCACGGTGACCGCCTCCGCGTCGTACGCCCCGTCCTCCAGGGGAGCGATGAGCCCGTACGACTCCCACTCCTTCAGGTCACCCTCGTCGACCTCCGCGGCCGCCATCAGCTCGGCCCTGCCCACCCGGGCCACCGTGGGCGCCGCGACCGGCCCCGGAAGATCCTCGGCGGTGCGCTGACGGCCCACGACGGGCAGCTGGACCGTCTCGCCCCGCTCCATGGCGTCCAGGTGCTCGCGGATCACCTTGAGCGGCAGATAGTGGTCCCGCTGCATCCTCAGCACATGCGCCAGGCGCTCGACATCCCCGGCGCTGAACTTGCGGTACCCCGAAGGGGTCCGCTGCGGCTCGATGAGCCCCTCCGACTCCAGGAAACGGATCTTGGAGATGGTGACTTCGGGGAATTCGTCGCGCAGCTCGTTCAGCACCGTGCCGATGCTCATCAGCCCACTGTCCCTGGCGGCGGTACCGCTTCCGGCACCGCCGCTCGGTGTTTGAAGCATGGACCTTCCCTGGGAGTCCCCCCGGACACCGGTCCGGGGGCGGGTCAGATGGCCTGCCGGCTCGCGTAGAACACCAGCCGGTACTTGCCGATCTGCACCTCGTCACCGTTCGACAGGGCGACCTGGTCGATCCGCTCGCGGTTGACGTACGTGCCGTTCAGGCTGCCCACGTCGGCCACGGTGAACGAACCGTCCGGGGAGCGCCGGAACTCCACATGCCGGCGCGAGACCGTGACGTCGTCCAGGAAGATGTCGCTCTGCGGGTGACGGCCGGCCGTGGTCAGGTCGCTGTCCAGCAGGAAGCGGCTGCCCGAGTTCGGCCCCCGGCGCACCACGAGCAGCGCGGAGCCCGCCGGCAGTGCGTCCACCGCGGCCTGCGCCTCGGGCGACAGCATCGGCATCTGCGTCTGGCCGGTGACCTCGGCGTCGTAGGCCTCGAGACCGGAGATCGAGATCGTGGACGTCGTCTCGGCGGCACGCTCCGGGGTCACTCCGGGGCGCAGCGGCGCGCCACAGTTGGAACAGAAGCGGGCGTTCTCCGCGTTGCGGTTACCGCACCTCGTACACACCAGGACCGACATGGACGGATCCTCCTGCGGCTGCCCCGCCGGGGCGTTGGACGCGTACGGACCGGGGGCGAACCCTCCACCCGCACCTGAGGTTGACGGTTGGCCGAAACCTATGCCGCCGGACTGGGCAGGGTCAACCGACGCCCCGCCCTGACCTCCGGAAATGTCACCGCCCGGACCAGCGACCTGGTCCCTGAACAGCGGGCGCTGACCCTCCGCGTCAGGCTGTGCGCGGTGACGAGCGGTCGCGTTGTCGCTGCCCTCTCGCGCGCTCTTGCGGAACAACTTCGCAAACAACTTCACGGGCGATTCCCCTTGACCGAAACAGACCCGCCCGTGGGGCAGGACGAACCCTGATTGCCTACACCGGCCGAGCCGGACATTCTCACAACGTCCGTATCCACCAGACAGTTTCCACCACGCACCACCCCTTCGGTGCGCCGACCCCCCGCAACCTCATGCCCCTGCCTGACGTCCCCCATGCACCGCCGGTTCACTGGGAGGACGACCGAGCGTAGTCAGGCCGCTTCGCCTGCCGCAAGGCGTCCACGACGATCTTGTCCGACTGCTGGACCGACACCGTGGCCTGCTCCTTCTCCAGTGTCTGCACCACGCCTCCGGGGATGTTCAGCGCCGGCTCCAGGTCCTGCGGCTTGCCGATGACCTGGAAACGATAGGGGGCGTTGATCTTGTTCCCGTCGACGCCGACGCCGTTGCCGGAGTCCGTGAAATAGGTGCCCGCGACCACACGGACCCCGTTCACCTGGATCGCCTCCGCACCGGCCGCGCGCAGCTCCTGGATCGCGTCGAGCAGCATGTCCGCCTTGACCGTCCCCTTCGTGTCCTCGATCGTCATCGTGATGCCGGGGCCCTGCGCCGCCACGGTGCCCGCCAGAATGCCGAGTTGCTTCTCCTTCTCGGCCGTCTGCTTGCGGGCCTCCGCCGCCTGGTCGGAGCTGCTCTGCAATTCCTGGCGCTGCTTGTCGAGTCCCTGCTTCTCGTCCTCAAGACGCTGAGTACGCGAATCCAGTTCATCGAGGATGCGAACAAGATCCTCCTGGCGTGCGCCGCGCAGCGCGCTGTTGCTGTCACTGTTGGACGCCACCTGCACCGCCAGGCCGAAGCCGAGGCCGAACAGCAGCAGGGCGACGATGAGTTGGGCCCGGGTCACCCGCGGCGGCCACAGCCCCTTCACCAGCCGCTCCCGGCCGGTCAGCGACGCCTCCGCCCGCTGCTCCTGCTGCTCCGGCGCCTGCTCCGGTGCCCGCGCGGGCACCTCCTCGGGCAGTTCCTTGCGCAGCCTGTTCTCCGGCTGCTCCGGCTTGCCCGACTGCTCCGGCTGGCCCGGCCGCTCCGGCTGCTCGTTCCGCTCGTTCTGCTCGCTCATCGATGTCACGCCCGGAACACGTGCCGCCGGATCGCCGCGGCGTTGGAGAAGATCCGGATGCCGAGGACGACCACGACACCCGTGGACAGCTGCGCGCCCACGCCCAACTTGTCGCCCAGGAACACGATCAGTGCGGCGACGACCACGTTCGACAGGAACGAGACCACGAAGACCTTGTCGTCGAAGATCCCGTCGAGCATGGCCCGCAGACCGCCGAACACGGCGTCCAGCGCCGCGACGACGGCGATCGGCAGATAAGGCTCGACGACCGCCGGAACCTCGGGCCGGACCAACAGGCCGGCCACGACTCCCACGACGAGGCCCAGTACGGCGATCACGATGTGCCCTTCTCAGTCTTCTCGGTGCTCGGCTGTGCTGTGCGTACGATCACACTCGGTGCGGCGGGCAACCGCAGGTCGCCCGCCGTGGAGATGGTGGTGCGGATGCCGAAGTTCTGCTCCAGGGCGTGCAGATACAGGCCGTCCTCACTGTTGCGGAAATCGGTGTTCAACCGATCCCCGTTCCCCACCGCCAGCACCGTGTACGGCGGCACCAGCGGCCTGTTGTCGACCAGTATCGCGTCCCCCGCGGCCCTGATCGCGGACAGGGCGGTCAGCCGCTGCCCGTTGATGGAGATGGCCTCGGCGCCGGACTCCCACAGCCCGTTCACCACGCGCTGCATGTCCCGGTCGCGCACCCGGCCGGTGTCGGAGAACCCGGAGGTCTCCCGCGGGTTGGTGCCGTCACCGCCGGTGCTGGCCTCCTTGGCGTCGTTCACGACCAGCTCGACGCCCGGGCCATGGACCGCCGTGGCCCCCGACAGCACGTCCACCAGGTCGGCCTGTGCGCTGCCGCCGCTCGACCTCAGCGCCGCCCGCTGGCGCGCGCTGACGTCGTCCCGGAGCTTGTCGACCGCGCCCTCCAGCTTGTCCGCGTTGGCGGTCTCGCTGTCGATGCGGTCGATCAGCTCCTGCCGCTCCTTGGCGACGACGGGCGCCGCCGCCTGCGTCTGTGCCGCCCCGACGGTCACGACCAGCGCCGCGAGGACGAGGCCGGCCGCGAGGCCGAGCTTCGCCCGGAGGGTCCTGGGCAGGCCGCCCTCGCCCTGGGACTTCCTGCGGGCGGCGGCCTCGGCGTACCCGTCGTCGAGGCTGTGGTCCATGACGTTGGTGATCAACGACATGGAGGCGTCCGGACGCTGCGGCCGCGTGGGGCTGCTCCGAACGGGGGGTTGCTGCGGCATGCCGCACATCGTCGCATGTCGCGAGGAGTACCTCCGAATGGCCCCACCGGCGTGCCGGACAGGCCCCCTCGGGGGACACCTGTCCGGCACGCGCGTGTGCGTGGGTTTTGCCGTCGGGCGGTCTGTGTTCCGGTCTCTCTCCCCTTACCGCCCGGCGCTGTCCACGACGGCCGACCACTCGTCCAGCAGGGCCTGCGCCGAGGCGTCGTCCGGCCCCTCGGCCCACAGATGGGTGACGGCCTCGGCCGGGTCGGGCAGTACCATCACCCAGCGCCCGTCCGTCTCCACGACCCGCACACCGTCCGTCGTGTCGACAAAGCGATCCCCTGCAGCCTCGACCACCCGCCGCATGACCAGCCCCTTCACGGCCCACGGCGTGGCCAGGTCCCGCTTGAGGACGTGCGCCCGCGGGATCCGCGCGTCGATCTGGCTCAGCGTGAGCTGGGTGCGCGCCACCAGCCCGATCAGCCGTACGAAGGCCGCCGTGCCGTCGTAGACGCTGCTGAACTCGGGCACGATGAAGCCGCCCTTGCCGTCACCGCCGAAGATCGTGCCCTCCTCGCCGCCGACGCGCGTGAGGTCGTCGGGCGAGGTGGTGGTCCACTCGACCTGGGTGCCGTGGTAGGCGGCCACCTGCTCGGCGATCCGGGTCGTGGTCACCGGCAGCGCCACCCGGCCGCTGCGCCGCTCCGCGGCCACCAGGTCCAGCATCACGAGCAGCGCCCGGTCGTCCTCGATGATCCGGCCCTTCTCGTCCACGAGCGACAGCCGCTCACCGACGGGGTCGAACCGGACACCGAACGCGGCCCCCGAGGACGCCACTATCTCGCCCAGCCGCACCAGGCCCTTACGCCGCATCTCGGCCGTCTCCGTGGGGCGGGACTCGTCCAGACCGGGGTTGATGGTCAGGGAGTCCACGCCGAGCTTGCCGAGCAGGCTGGGCAGCACCAGCCCGGCGCTGCCGTTGGAGGCGTCGACGACGACCTTCAGGCCGGACTCGGCGATCCCGTTCGTGTCGACGTTCCGCAGCAGCGATCCGGTGTACGAGTCGAAGACGCTCGCCGGGAAGTACAGGTCGCCGATCTCACCGGGGAACGCCCGCCGGTACTCCTGCCGCGCGAACACCCGGTCCAGCTTGCGCTGGCTGCCCTGCGACAGGTCGGCGCCGTTGCCGTCGAAGAACATGATGTCGACCGAGTCCGGCACGCCCGGGGAGGTCCGGATCATGATGCCGCCGGCACTGCCGCGCGCGGTCTGCTGCCGGGCCACGGGCAGCGGTACGTTCTCCAGGTCACGTACGTCGATGGCGCTGGCCTGCAAGGCGGAGATGACCGCCCGCTTGAGCGCACGGGCGCCCCGCGAGTGGTCGCGGGCCGTCGTGACCGTGGAGCCCTTCTTGAGGGTCGTGGCGTAGGCGCCGGCCAGCCGCACGGCGAGTTCCGGCGTGATCTCCACGTTCAGGATGCCGGACACACCGCGGGCGCCGAACAGATGAGCCTGCCCCCTCGACTCCCAGATGACGGACGTGTTGACGAAGGCGCCGGCCTCGATGGTCTTGAACGGGTAGACCCGGACGTTGCCCTGAACGATCGATTCCTCACCGATCAGGCACTCGTCACCGATGACCGCGCCGTCCTCGATCCGCGCGGCGCGCATGATGTCGGTGTTCTTGCCGACGACGCAGCCGCGCAGATTGCTGTGCTGTCCGACGTACACGTTGTCGTGCACGACGGCCTTGTGCAGAAAGGCGCCGCTCTTGACGACGACGTTCGAGCCGACGACCGTGTGCTCCCGGATCTCCGCGCCGGCCTCGACCTTCGCGTAGTCGCCGATGTACAGCGGCCCGCGCAGTACGGCATCGGGGTGCACCTCGGCACCCTCCGCCACCCATACACCGGCAGAGATCTCGAAGCCGTCGATGTCGACGTTGACCTTGCCCTCGAGAACGTCGGCCTGGGCCTTCACATAGCTCTCGTGGGTGCCGACGTCCTCCCAGTAGCCCTCGGCCACAAAGCCGTAGATCGGCTTGCCTTCCTTCATCAGCTGCGGGAAGACGTCACCGGACCAGTCGACCGGAACATCGGGTTCCACGTAGTTGAAGACCTCGGGCTCCATGACATAGATGCCCGTGTTGACCGTGTCGGAGAAGACCTGCCCCCAGGTCGGCTTCTCCAGGAAACGCTCGACCTTCCCTTCCTCGTCGACGATGGTGATGCCGAACTCCAGCGGATTGGGCACCCGGGTCAGACAGACCGTGACCAGCGCGCCCTTCTCCTTGTGGAAATTGATCAGCTCCGTGAGGTCGAAGTCGGTCAGGGCATCGCCGGAGATGACGAGGAAAGCATCGTCCTTCAACGCCTCTTCGGCGTTCTTGACGCTTCCGGCGGTACCGAGTGGCTTCTCCTCATTGGCATAAGTGAGCTCCATTCCGAGCTCTTCGCCGTCGCCGAAGTAGTTCTTGACGAGCGATGCCAGGAACTGGACGGTGACAACGGTCTCGGTGAGCCCGTGCCTTTTGAGCAGCCGGAGCACGTGCTCCATGATCGGGCGGTTGGCCACGGGCAGGAGCGGCTTGGGCATGCTAGAGGTCATGGGGCGCAGGCGGGTGCCTTCGCCCCCGGCCATCACGACGGCCTTCATGTCGGAAGCGTCCTCCTCCAAGAGACGACGGTCTAGCCGACTTCACCCGTCCAGATTGTCCCGCACTTTTCCACCGCGGGCCATCGTGGCGTAACGTCCGGACAATCGCCGAGCTCAATCGGCCATGGCGTCCGCACGAACCAAACGGCGGACCTGTACCACGTAGAGCACTCCTGCCCACCAGTAGAGCGTTGTACCCCACCCGGCGAACGCCCATCCGAAAACAGCGGCGAGTGACGCGATCCAACCGTGTCCGTCGCTGAGGAGCAGGAGCGGGAAGGCGTACATCAGGTTGAACGTGGCGGCTTTCCCGAGGAAGTTCACCTGCGGCGGTGGATAGCCGTGCCGGCGGAGGATACCCACCATCACCAGGAGCATCAGCTCCCTCGCGAGCAGGAGGGCGGTCAGCCACAGCGGCAGGATCTCCCGCCAGGTGAGACCGACCAGCGTGGAAAGAACATAGAGCCGGTCGGCAGCGGGATCAAGAAGCCGGCCGAGACTGCTGATCTGATTCCAGCGCCGTGCGAGCTTGCCGTCGAGATAGTCACTGATCCCGCTGAAGGCCAGCACGAGGAGAGCCCAGCCGTCGCTCTTGGGACCCCCGAACTCGGGCCTGAGGATCAGCCACAGGAAGAGGGGTACGCCGACGAGCCGTGCCATGCTGAGGATGTTGGGGATGGTGAGGACCCGGTCCGTCTGGACACGGGTCTCCTGGACCTCCACCCGGGGGCCTCCTGTGCGAAACGAGCCAACGATGCCCCCCGACCCTACCTCAACGTAAAAAAGCTCCGGCCCCTGGGCAGTGCCCAAGAGCCGGAGTTGTAAAAGGAGTTCGGCGGTGTCCTACTCTCCCACAGGGTCCCCCCTGCAGTACCATCGGCGCTGTGAGGCTTAGCTTCCGGGTTCGGAATGTAACCGGGCGTTT
>NZ_JBEPBF010000094.1:0-40089 GCF_040298985.1 Streptomyces sp. NPDC001093
CCACGACCACCTCCGCGATCACAGCTTGAAGGCAGCCTGCCGTGCAACGGACGAAGGATCAATTAACTGGTCAAGGCTCCGAGACGAGCCACTAGAACCTCGGCGCGTTACGGGACCGCTGCACCCGCGTGGTGCGGCGGTCCTTCGCGTTCCAGCACGCCTTGTGCCAGTGGCGGCGGTCGTCCACGCCCGCGTACTCCGGCCAGGCCACCACGTGCGGGACCCCGGAGGGGATCATCTGGTCGCAGCCCGGGCAGCGGTAGGTCTTGCCCTCGGAACTCGCCCCGGCGACATGGCGCACGCTCCAGTCCTCGCCCTGCCAGTTCTCGGTCGACTGCCAGCCGCCGTACCGGCCGGTGCGATCGTCCTCGGCGCTCCGGCCCGACGATCCGGCGGCCTTCGGTCGGTTGTGACGCGGGGACACGGGACACCTCTCGGGGCTATACAGGAAGCACGGGCTGTATCCAGCCTACGCGCCGCCGTGTGGGGTACGCGTACGGAACCAACCCGCACAAGTCCCCCTCCAGGGCCGCCCATTCTGCAGACAATCCGCAAATCTCTCCGCCAGGCCGTGTCCTGGGCACGTGTCAGACGGTTATGCCGGGTGGGGGAGCTCCGAGCCGGAGCCAAGGAAGCAGGAAATGCGATGTACGTAGGTAGTTTTGTGCTGGGCGCCCAGTTCCCGGGCCAGGGCCCCGGGGAGGCCCTGCACCGGACGGTCCGCTCGGCGGAGGTCACCGAGGAGGCCGGTCTTGACGCCGTGTGGCTGGCCGAGCACCACTTCGTGCCGTACGGCACATGCCCGTCCGCCGTCACACTGGCCGCGCTGCTGCTCGGCCGCACCCGCCGCATCCGGGTCGGCACGGCGGTCAGCGTACTGCCCACCGCCCATCCCGTCGCCCTCGGCGAACAGGCCGCGCTGCTGCACCTGACGAGCGGCGGACGGTTCACCCTCGGCGTGGGCCGCGGCGGGCCCTGGGTGGACCTGGAGGTCTTCGGCGCGGGCCTGGAGGCGTACGAACACGGATTCCCGGAGTCACTCGATCTGCTGCTGCGCTGGCTGCGCGAGCCCCGGGTGTCGGCGTCCGGCGAAAGGTTCAGCTTCCGCGAGGTGCCGGTCGTACCCCGCCCGTCGGAGGCACTGACGGAGACCCCGGGCCCCGAGGTCGTCGTGGCCTGCACCTCCCCGGCGAGCGTCCGGCTGGCCGCCGAGCGCGGGCTGCCGATGCTGCTCGGCATGCACGTCGGGGACGAGGAAAAGGCCGAGATGGTGGCCCTGTGGCGGCGCTGCGCCCGCGCGGCGGGCCGGCCGGCCGAGGAGATCGCGGGCGCCGCGCATGTCTCGGCCGGGGTGTGCCAGCTCGCCGACCGGCGCACGGACGCGGTGGAGACGCTGCTGAAGGCCATGCCGGGCTGGCTGAAGCAGGGCCTGGAGGCGCATGTGACCGTGGACGGCCGGGCGCGTGCGATGCGCGACCCCTACGCCTACACCGAACTGCTCTGCGGACTGCACCCGGTCGGCACCCCGCGGCTGGCCGCCGACCGGCTCGCGGCCACCTCGGAGCGCACCGGCATCTCCCGCTTCGCCCTCCTGGTGGAGGGTTCGGGCGACCTCGCCGCGACGGAGGAGAACCTGCGGCGGCTGGGCGCCGACGTCCTGCCCCAGTTGCGCTGACCGACCTCAGCCCACCGGCCGGCATGAGGGCTTGCCGCCCCAGCACTGAATGCACCTCCCGCGGGTGGAGCGGCAAGCAAGCGGCTCACAACGTCCGCCGTACCGGGACCGCCCCGTCAGCAGTCCCGAAGCTCCGGCGACTGGTTCAGCAACTGGCTGCGTACCGACGTGAAGCGGGCCAACGTCTCGTCCACCGAGGCGTCCAGCGGGAACACCGCCACCCGGTGGCAGTTCTGGAAGGCCAGCCGCACACCGAAGTGCCGCTGCAGGGCGCCGCGGATGGCGTCACTCGCGAGCGCACGCAGCAGCTGACCGCGTGCCTGCTCGTCCGGCGGGGGCGTCTGGTTGTCGGCGAACGCTCCGCCGTCGACCTTCAGCTGGGCCACCAGGGAGCTGATCATCTCCCATGCGTAGGGCAGGGAGGTCCGGACGCAGTCGACGAAGGCAGCTTCGTCGACCTCGCCTCGCTCGGCCTGTTCGAGTAGGGCCGGTGAGACGTCGAGCGACATGGGTACTCCTCTCGCACCCCCGAAGAGCAGGGGTTGCCGGACAGATAAGGGAGTTCGCTATTTCGAACACGCTCAGTACATATGCGGCGACCTCCCGTTCACTACGGTAGGCAACCGTCGGTGACCACACCAGCAGAATGCGTATATGGAACGGTCCCGTTACGGGCACAATCGGCCAGGGATGAACAAGAGTTTCCAGGGACAATTGGGACGATCGATCGGGAGCAGGACGGGCGAATCGCGCGCACCTCGGGGCGTCGAGTAGCGTTGCCGACCATGCGTCTCGTCATTGCCCGATGCTCGGTCGACTACGCCGGCCGGCTCACCGCCCACCTGCCCTCGGCGCCCCGCCTGATCCTGGTCAAGGCGGACGGCAGCGTCTCCATCCACGCCGACGACCGGGCCTACAAGCCCCTCAACTGGATGTCGCCGCCCTGCACGCTGAAGGAGGGCGCGGGTGAGGACGAGGGCGTGTGGACCGTCGTCAACAAAGCGGGCGAGAAACTGATCATCACGATGGAGGAGATCCTCCACGACTCCTCGCACGAACTCGGCGTGGACCCGGGTCTGATCAAGGACGGCGTGGAAGCGCACCTGCAGGAGCTGCTCGCCGACCGCATCGAGACGCTCGGCGAGGGGTACACCCTCATCCGCCGCGAGTACATGACGGCCATCGGCCCGGTGGACATCCTGTGCCGGGACGCGGACGGCGGGACGGTCGCGGTGGAGATCAAGCGCCGGGGCGAGATCGACGGCGTCGAGCAACTCACCCGCTACCTCGACCTGTTGAACCGCGACCCCCATCTGGCCCCGGTCCGCGGCGTCTTCGCCGCCCAGGAGATCAAGCCCCAGGCCCGCGTCCTCGCCACCGACCGCGGCATCAACTGCCAGATCCTCGACTACGACGCCCTGCGCGGCATCGAGGACGACAAGCTCCGCCTGTTCTGAGCGGCAATCGTCGATCTGTGTCCCGCCGCGCCATCCGGCGGCGGGACGTGACCTAGATCACCGAGCCGGAAGACTGCGACGCGCTCCCCGAGCTGTTCGGCGTCGTCGGACCGCTCGCCGTGTTCGTCGTGGACGGGCTCGTGTTCGTCTGGGTCGGGGTGGGGGTGGGCGTGCCGGACGTCGGCGAGGGCGAGGTCGGCGTACCCGACGGAGTCGTCTTGGTCGGCGTCGGTGTGCCCGGCTTCGTCGTCCTCGACCTCGACGGCGTCGGAGACGTACCGCCGCCGCCCGTGCCGTGCGTACCGGTCGGGTCGGCCGACGGGCTCGTCGTGGCCGACGGCAGGGTCGGGGAGTCCGTCGTGCCGTAGGTGCCCGGGTTCGTCGGGTGGGCGGTGCTCGTGCGCGTGGCGCCGCCACCGCCGTTGCCGCCGCCGTCCTTCGGGTCGGCGCCCAGTGTGCCGTTGTCCGTGCCCTGGCTTGCCGAGGGGTTGACGTCGACCTTGCCGGCCGGATTCTTGTCGGCGTTCTCGTTGGACGTCATGCCGAGCGTGACGACCGTCCCCAGCACGGCGGCGAGCAGCGCCCCGGAGCCGACCGCGACGAGGTTGCGGCGGGCCAGCTGCAGGACGCCCCCGCCGCGTTCCGTGGCGGCCGGGAGCCGGGTCGTGACCAGGGGATCACCGAAGGGCACGTACGGCGGTGGCGCCGACTCCTCGTGCCGTACCTCCGGCAGCTCCTCCCCCGCCGTCACGGCGATTCCGGGTACGTCGCCGGAGCGGTCGGCGACCAGCGCGAGCGCCCGGCGCCCGGCGGTCGTGCCCCGCTTGTCGGCGAGCGCCCCGCGCAGCCCGATGGACGCCTCCAACTCGGCGCGGGCCCGGTCGAGCTGGCCGAAGCAGAGCGCGAGGACACCCAACTCGTGGTGGAAATAGGCCTGTTCGGACACCTCACCGGTGAGCCGGGAGGCCTCCGCGCCGGAGCGCAGGGCGCGTTCCCAGGCGCTCCAGTGCAGCCCGGCGGCGAACGCGGGCGCGGCCGTGCGGGCGAGCCGTACCGCGCAGCTCTCCTCCCCCTCGGCGGACGGCGCCGAGTCGGGAACGATCGCGGCGAGCGCGGCCAGGACCGCGTCCGCCTCCGCGCACACCCGCTCGGGAGCGACCGACGGATGCCCGGTCCACCAGGTGTAGTGCTCGGCGGCGGCCAGTGCCTGGGCCGGGGCGTCGTCGGCGTACCCGGCGGCCTCCAGCTGGGTCTGCACCCCGGCTGCGAGCCGGAAGCGGGCACCGACCGGCGAGACCAGTCCGCAGGCGGCCAGCTCACCGAGGGCGGCGTCGGCGTGGGTGTCGCCGATCAGCGCCGGCAGATGCGCCTGGTGCGGCACCTCGCCGCCGAGGGCGACGGCGAAGCGCAGGGCGGCGCGCGCGGAGACGCTGAGCCGGGAGGCGAGCAGCGGGGCGGGCGCGGCGGCCTCGCCGAGGGACGGCAGAGGAACCTCGTCCGCCGGCTCCAGGGCCGGCTCGGCCGGTTCGCGCACGTTCTCGAAGACGCCGTACTCGTCCACGGCCCCCGTGCTGGCCCGCAGTTCGTCGCGCTGCCGGAGCAGGGCGCCGGCCTGGACGAACCGCAGCGGCAGCCCCTCGGACTCGAACCACAGGTCGCCGGCCCAGTTGGCCTCCTCCTCGGTGAGGACGCGGCCGACGGTCCGCTCCAGGATCTCCACGCCGGCGGCGCGGTCGAGGCCGCCGAGGTAGACCTCCTCGACCCCGGAGGCGTCGGAGGGCGCCGGCACGTCGGGGGTGGCGGCGATCAGGAACGCGCACTCGGGGGTGGCGTCGAGGAGCTCGTCGAGGGCGGCGCCGCCGAACTCGATGTCGTCCAGGACGACGACCGCGCCGATCTCGCGGACCAGCGCGCGCAGTTCGTCCGGATCGGGACGGTGGCGCGGGGCGTCGTACACGGCATGGCAGAGGTCGTACAGGAGGTCGCTCGCCGTGCGGTGGAAGCCGGTGAGCCGGACCACGCCGTCGGGGGCGAGGTCCAGGCAGTCCTCGGCGACCAGGTCCAGCAGGGCGGTGCGGCCGGAGCCGCCGGGACCGGTGAGCCGTACGGAACGGCCGCGGGCCAGCAGCCGGACCAGGCGCTCGCGCTCGTCCTGGCGTTCCAGCAGGGAGTGCGCCGGCTGGGCGGGGCCGGGCGGCACGGGAGGCCGGGCGGCGCGTTCGGTCTCGGCGCGCTCGGCGGCGGTGCGCTTGCGGGGCCGCCCCGGCCGCTCGAGCGGCGGGCAGGGTTCTATCTCGCTGCCGTCGACGGGATTCACGGTCAGCAGCAGGTCGCCGGCCACGACGTGTGCCGTACGGGCGAGCGCGGGCGTGCTCTGGCCGAAGTCCGAGGTGAGGGACTCCCGGGGCGGACGGCGGCTCGCCGCCTGACCGTGCTCCTCGGGTTCCCGGTTGATCGGGTCCATGGGTTCCATGGGTTCAAACCCCCCAAAAGCGTCGTGTGCCCGGATTCCGGCCCCTCCCGGCCTTGTCGCACACCGCGCTGTCGCTTCTGGTCCGGGCCCGCTCGGTCGAGGGTTGCGAGGCGGCGGGCGACCGAACCCTAAACCTTCGCTCAGTATCTCCGACAGGGCGGGGTGCCGTGCGGTCCGAGACATCACAGTCCGGTGAGGATTGCCCTCGTCGTGTGCGCTTCGACGGCTCTGCCCGTCTCTCGCCGGCCGCAGGAGTCTCCGCCCGGCTCACATCCGTACATGCCTCACCCCCGCACGAACCTCACACGCGCGGCAGCGACTCCACCCCGATGCCGCCCTCGATGGCGAGGATGCGGTGCAGCCGGGTGGCCACCAGCAGACGCTGCATCTGCGGCGGTACGCCACGCAGCACCAGACGGCGGCCGCGGCGGCCGGCCCGGCGGTGGGCCCCCATGATCACCCCGAGTCCGGTGGCGTCCCAGGAGTCCAGCTCGGACAGGTCGAGGACGAGGTCGCCGACGCCGTCGTCGACGGCCGAGTGCAGGGCCGTACGGGCGTCCGCCGCGCTGCGGACGTCGAGGCGGCCCCCGACGACCAGCTCGGCGTGGTCGCCCCTGATATGCATATGCGCTCCCCGTGGACTGCGGTTTGGCGTACTCCGTGACGTTGCACCGTCTGACTGTGCGAGTGGTGGTGCGGTTGCTGCTTGTAAGCGAACCGATACCGAATTCACCCCGGGGAGTGATACCCCCGGGGGTGAGATCCGGCGAATGTCCGTACAGCTGGTGCTCAGTACCTGTAGAAGCCCTGCCCGCTCTTGCGGCCGATGTCACCGGCGTCCACCATCCGGCGCATCAGCTCCGGCGGGGCGAACTTCTCGTCCTGGGACTCGGTGTAGATGTTGCTGGTGGCGTGGAGCAGGATGTCCACGCCGGTGAGGTCGGCGGTGGCGAGCGGGCCCATGGCGTGGCCGAAGCCCAGCTTGCAGGCGAGGTCGATGTCCTCGGCGGTGGCGACGCCGGACTCGTAGAGCTTGGTCGCCTCCACCACGAGGGCGGAGATGAGCCGGGTGGTCACGAACCCCGCGACATCCCGGTTGACGACGATGCAGGTCTTGCCGACGGACTCGGCGAACTCCCGCGCGGTGGCCAGGGTTTCGTCGCTGGTCTTGTAGCCGCGGACCAGCTCGACGAGCTGCATCATCGGCACCGGCGAGAAGAAGTGGACGCCGACGACCCGCTCGGGGTGCTCGGTGGCCGCCGCGATCTTGGTGATCGGGATGGCGGAGGTGTTGGAGGCGAGCACGGCCTCCGGGCGCACGATCTTGTCGAGCGCGCGGAAGATCTCGTGCTTGACCTCCAGCTTCTCGAAGACGGCCTCGACCACGATGTCGGCGTCGGCGGCGGCGTCCAGGTCGGTGGTCGGGGTGATGCGGGCCAGGGAGGCTTCGGCGTCCTGCGCCGCCATCTTCCCCTTGCTCACGAACTTGTCGTACGAGGCCTTGATGCCGTCGGTGCCACGCCCCAGTGCCTCGTCGGTGACGTCCCGCAGGACGACGTCCCAGCCCGCCTGCGCGGCGACCTGAGCGATCCCGGACCCCATGAGACCGGCCCCGATGACGGCGAGCTTCCGTGCCACTCCGACTCCCTTGAACGCGCTTCAAGTCTGCTTCTCCGGCGGACCATAGCGCTCCGGCGGCGGTGTGTGAGCGGTTAGTAACGCGTGTCACGGTCTCAGGGACTGAGACGCCCGTCACTGAGCACCAATTCCTGGCGGACGCGCGTCGGTTGACGGCACCTTTTCTCACAGAACCGGCACGTTGGCCACGATCTGACCGCTACGCTCCGTGTCCAGACCGCAGCACATGCAGCACGAAGGGGGCACGCCATGCCGGCGCGGAAGGTGGTCACGGGACGCAGCCAGGAACCCCGCCGGCGCTACGCGGAGGAACTCCACCGCCTGCGCACCTCCAGAGGCTTGAGCCTGCGCGGACTGGCCAACGCGGTCGGCTGGGACCCGTCGCTCTTCAAGAAGCTGGAGAGCGGGGAGACCCTGGGCAGTCCGGAGGTCGCCGAGGCGCTGGACGAGCATTACGGCACGCCTGGACTGCTGCTGGCGATGTGGGAGATGGCGGTGGGGGATCCGACGCAGTTCAAGGAGCAGTACCGGCGGTACATGGTTCTGGAGGCCGAGGCGGTGAGCCTGTGGCACTTCGGAGTGAGCATCCTGCCTGGCCTGTTCCAGACGGATTCCTACGCCCGCGAGGTGCTCGCACTCGGCGGCTTCAAGGGCAAGGAACTCGACCAACAGGTCGCGGCGCGCACCGGGCGGCGGATGCTCCTGGAGGGCGAGGACGCCCCGCCGTTCCGCGCCCTCATCGCCGAGGCGGTGCTGCGCACCCGGCTGCGCGACACAGGGGCGTGGCGGGAGCAGTTGGACTACCTCCTGGAGGCGTCGGAGCGCCCGGACATCGCCCTTCAGGTACTACCGGACACTGCCGGTCTGCACGGCTTGGTGAGCACTGCCGTCATGTTCCTGCGGCTGCCGAACGGTACTACGGTGGCGTACACGGAGAACGCATACCGTGGTGAACTGATCGAAGAAAACGCTGCAGTTGAGCAACTGCAACGTGCTTACGATGCCATGCGCGACCAGGCACTGAACCCAGCCGAGTCGCGGAAGTTCATCCTGCGGATGTTGGAGGAAGTGCCGTGCGAGCCATCGACCTGAGCGGCGTGACCTGGCACAAGAGCAGCTACAGCAACACGAGCGGCGGCGACTGCCTCGAAGCCGGACTGACCTGGCGCAAGAGCAGCTACAGCAACCCCGACGGCGGTGAGTGCCTCGAAGTCTGCGACATGCTCCCCTCCGCCGTCCCCGTCCGCGACAGCAAGGCCCCCGACGGCCCGGTGTTGCTCTTCGCGGACCGCTCCTGGTCGTCGTTCGTCTCGGCCGTCATGGGCGGGGTGCTCGGCGGCTAGTTCCGGCTCACCGCGCCACGCGGTAGCGGAGGCAGACGACTCCCGAGCTGAAGGTGCGGGTCTCGACGAGTTCGAGATCCACCCGGCGCTCGCGTCGGGGAAAGAACGGAATGCCACCGCCGACCAGCACCGGGTGGACCACGGCCCGGTACTCGTCGATCAGACCCGACACGGCCGCCTCGGCGGCGAGAGTCGCGCCGCCGATCGCGATGTCGCCCTCCCCCGGCTCGGCTCGCAACCGCTCGATCTCCTCCGCGAGGCCGCCGGAAGCCAGGCGGGCATTGCCCTGTACTGCCGACAGCGTGGTGGAGAACACCACCTTGGGGAGCGCCTTCCAGATCGCGGCAAACTCGAGCGTCGAGAAGCCGGGCGACGGATTCTGGTCTGCGGTCTCCCAGTACAGCATCGTCTCGTACAGCCGTCGTCCCAACAGGTGGACGCCGACCTGTCGAATCTCGTCGGTCCAGAAGCGAAAGACCTCTTCGTCGGGCGGAGTCCAGTCGAAGTCGCCGTCCGGCCCGACGATGTAGCCGTCGAGTGAGACGTTCATCGAATAGGTCACGCTGCGCATCAGGGGTCCTCCTCGCTGACGGGTTCGACAGTACGACCGCCGGACGCCGCAGGACTCATCGCGGCCCGGTCACCCGGACCGCGTAACCGAGAACCCTCTCGCTCAGCAGGCTCTCGATGTCGTCCAGGAGGACGAGTACCTCGCGTGAGACCTCGCGCGGGTCGCGGCCCTTGACCATCTCGCGGCCGATGACCGCGATGACCGTGCCGTGGATCCAGCTGATCTGACCGGCCATCAGGTGGGGCAGTTCGTCGTCGGCCGGTGCGCTGGTCTCCTCACGCAGGACCTGCTCCAGGTTGGCCTGGACCTCCTGGGCGAGGGCCCAGAGGCGGGAGCGCAGGGCGGGGGCCTCCTCGATGACCTTCATGAACGCGGCGTAGCCGGGGAGCAGGCCGACCCGGGGGGAGACGGACTCGACCTCCTCGCGCAGCTCGCGCAGGACGGCGGCGGCGGCCGACTCGCCCTCGGGGCGGCCGCGGACCCAGCGGGCGAGGCGGTCGATCATGCCGGCGGAGCGGTCGAAGAAGAGGTCTTCCTTGGCGGGGAAGTAGTTGTACACGGTGTTGACGGAGACGTTCGCCGCCTCCGCGATCTCCGCGACCGTGACCGCGTCGAAGCCGCGCTCGACGAACAGACCCGTGGCGACATCCGAGATGTACTGCCTGGTCTGCCGCTTCTTCCGCTCCCTGAGCCCCTCTGCCATGCCCGCATCCTAGCTTCGCTGGGGGCCATGAAAACTTGGGTGTCATGAAAACTTGGTCTCATTGCAAAATTTCAGGGACTCTGCTTTTCTGTTCCGCATGGCAGCAGTCATCAACGCGGCGGGACTCGCCCGCACCTTCCAGACCAAGGCCGGCCCCGTGGAGGCGGTGCGCGGCATCGACCTCGCCGTACAGGAGGGCGAGATCCTCGGCTTCCTCGGGCCCAACGGCGCCGGAAAGACGACCACCCTGCGCATGCTCACCACCTTGCTGAAACCGACCGGTGGCGCCGCCACCGTCGCCGGGCACGACCTGGCGACCGATCCGGTGGGGGTGCGCGCGGTGAGCGGGTACGTCGCCCAGTCCGGCGGAGTCGATCCGCAGATCAGCGTGCGGGAGGAGCTGGTCACCCAGGGGCGGATGTACCGCCTGACCAGGAGCGCGGCCGTCGCGCGTGCGGAGGAGCTGGCGCGCGAACTGGGTCTCACCGGGTTCCTCGACCGGAAGGCCGGCGCGCTCTCCGGCGGTCAGCGGCGGCGGCTGGACATCGCGATGGCGCTCACGCACCGGCCGAAAGTGCTGTTCCTGGACGAGCCGACGACCGGCCTCGACCCGGGCAGCCGGGCCGACCTGTGGGACCTGGTCCGGCGGCTGCGCGACGAGCACGGTACGACCGTCTTCCTGACCACCCATTACCTGGACGAGGCCGACGCCCTCGCCGACCGCCTGGTGATCGTCGACCGGGGCACGGTCGCCGCCGAGGGCACGCCGAGCGCGCTGAAGCTGCGGCACGGCGGCTCGATCGACGCGACCCTCCAGGACACGTTCCTCGCCATCACCGGCCGCGGGCCCGCCCCGGCCGACTCCGCCCCCGCCGCCGTATGAGCCGCAGAGGACACCCACAGATGCTTCTTCACGACACCGCGCTCGTCTACGGCCGCTATCTGCGCCAGTCCCTGCGCTCCCGCTTCGCCCTGCTCTTCGGGGTGCTCACGCCCCTGCTCTATCTGCTCTTCTTCGGCCCGCTGCTGACCGGTCTCCCCCTGGGCGGCGGGGGCAGCTCCTGGCAGGTGCTGGTTCCCGGGCTGCTCCTCCAACTCGGTCTGTTCGGCGCGCTGTTCGCCGGGTTCACGGTCATCGTGGAGAAGGGGCAGGGGGTGGTGGAGCGGATGCGGGTGACTCCCGTCAGCCGGCTCGCCCTGCTCCTCGGCCGGGTGCTCCGCGACGCCACGGTCTTCGTGTTCCAGGCGGTGCTGCTGGTGCTGGCCGCGCTGGTGCTGGGCCTGCGCGCGCCGCTCGCCGGGGTGCTGATCGGCTTCGCCTTCGTCGCCCTGCTCACGCTCTCGCTGGCCTCGCTGTCGTACGCGCTCGGCATGAAGGTCCGCACCCCGCAGGAGTTCGGCCCGCTGATCAACATGGTGTCGATGCCGTCGATGCTGCTGTCCGGCCTGATGCTCCCGATGACCCTCGCGCCCACCTGGCTGAACGTCCTGTCGCACTTCGTCCCGTTCCGCTACCTGGTGGACGCGGTGCGTGACGCATATGTCGGGCACTACACGAGCGCGCACATGCTCTACGGCGTCCTCGTCGCCGTCGCTTTCGCGGCGCTCGCGGTGACGGTGGGCACACGAGTGTTCCGTACGGCCGGAGCGTAACTACGCTGGCCACATGGTCAATCTGACGCGTATCTACACCAGGACCGGCGACAAGGGCACCACCGCGCTCGGTGACATGAGCCGGGTCGCCAAAACCGACCTCCGGATCTCGGCCTATGCCGACGCCAACGAGGCCAACGCGGTGATCGGCACCGCGATCGCGCTGGGCGGTCTGGACGCGGAGGTGGTCAAGGTCCTCACGCGCGTCCAGAACGACCTGTTCGACGTGGGTGCCGACCTGTCGACGCCGGTGGTGGAGAACCCGGAGTTCCCGCCGCTCAGGGTCGAGCAGTTCTACATCGACAAGCTGGAGGCGGACTGCGACCGCTTCAACGAGCAGCTGGAGAAGCTCCGCTCCTTCATCCTGCCCGGCGGCACCCCGGGCGCGGCCCTGCTGCACCAGGCCTGCACGGTCGTACGCCGCGCCGAGCGCTCCACCTGGGCGGCCCTCGACGTGCACGGCGAGACGATGAACCCGCTCACGGCGACCTACCTCAACCGGCTGTCCGACCTGCTGTTCATCCTGGCCCGGGTGGCGAACGGGGAACTCGGCGATGTCCTGTGGGTGCCAGGCGGCGAACGTGGCTGAAACACCCTCCCGGCCGGGGGTCCGGGGGTTGTCCCCCGGGAAATGCAGCATCCTGGCCCGTATCGCCAACAAGGACCTCGGTGACGTGCTGTGGGTCCCCGGCGGGGAGCGCTGAGCGCCCCCGCCCGGGGACCCGTCGGGTCAGCGGTCGGTGCCGCTCGTCGCGTCCCGGTCGGCCGCGGCGGCGGCCGACTCGGCCGCGCTCACCTTCTTCTGCATCTGCGCGTATCCGGAGGGCGTGCCGGACCCCGCCGGCGTCTTCGGGGACGCCCCGTCGTGGTGCGCGCAGCCCGCGGTGAGCGCCACGAGCAGCGCCACCGCCGGCAGCGCCGCCCGGCGTGCCCGCATCAGCTCGCCGCCTTGCCGCCACCGCCCGCCTGGCACCACGTCTTCACGTCGTTCAGGTCCTTCTGGCGCTGCTTCAGGTTGATGACCAGCGACTTGCGGAAGTCCAGCCGGTCCTGGAGGAAGGTCGCGACCTGGGTGTGGCCCGCCTTCTTGGCGTTGTCCACGCGCTGCTGCAGGCGGGCGATCGAGCCACGGGTGCCGGGCCCGGCGTCCAGCCGCTTCAGGGCGCGCTCGATCCGGCGGTCGATCTTCGGCACCCGCTTGCACAGGGCGTGCGCCCCGTCACCGGTGGGCCCGGGCGCGGGGGTGCTGGTGTCGGCCGAGGCCACCCCGGCGGTTCCCGCCAGTACGGCCGCCACGGCGCACCCGGCGAGCAGGGTGCGCGTACGTCGACGTGCTTTCATCGGTGTCTCCCTTCCCTTTCCGGACGTGACGGTCGTCCGTCCGTCCGACGAGACGTCAGGCTAGGAAGGGTCTTTGGGGAAACTCTGTGACCGGTTTGCCCCGGCTGTACCGATCAGCCAGTCCCGGCGGCCGGGCAGGACCGCGCCGCCCGACGGCAGCCGTACCTCGAAGCGCGCCCCGGTGCCGTCCGGCCCCTCGTACACGGTGACGCTGCCCCGGTGCAGTGCGGCCTGCTGGGCGACCAGGGTGAGGCCGAGCCCGGAACCCGTGCTGTCCGGGCCGCGCTGGAACCGTTCGAAGATCCGGGCGCGGGCGTCGGCCGGTACGCCGGGCCCGTGGTCGTCCACCGTGATGCGGACATGGTCGGCGCTGCCGTGCACCCCGACCCGCACCCGTGCCCGGCCCGCCGCGTCCCGGCCGTGGGCGAGGGCGTTGCCGAGCAGGTTGTCGAGCAGCAGACGCAGGCCGGGTTCCCAGCCGTGCACGGTGAGCCCGGGTGCCGCGTCCAGGGTGATGTCGGCGTCCGGGGCACGGCGGCGGGCCTCGGCCACGGCCGCGTCGGCGACCTCGGACAGGTCGACGTCCCGGAACGCCTCCGCCTCCACCAGGTCCCCGCGCCCCAGCTCGCGCAGCATCACCAGCAGGCCCAGCAGCCGGGCGTGCTCGCGCCGCAGATCGGCGAGCACCTCGCTGCGGTCGGCGTCCGGCAGGCGGGGGTGGTCGGCGAGGATGTCCAGGTTGGTGCCCATGCTCATCAGCGGGGTGCGCAGTTCGTGCGCGGCGGCGGCGGAGAAGGACCGGGCGGTGTCGAGGGCCTCGGCGGTGCGGGCGGCCTGCTCGTCGTAGCGGGCGAGCACGGTCCGCAGCGTGGCGGCCAGCTCGTCCACCTCCCGCACCCCGGTCCGCTCCTCAGGGAGCCGGGCCGCACTGGTGCGCGGGTCGAGGCCGGCGGTACGGCGGGTGAGGCGGCGCAGCGGTGCGCTCACACCGGTGGCCAGACCCCAGGCGAGCAGCCCGGACAGGGGTGCGGCGAGTAGGGCGGTGAGGTTCACCCGGCGCCGGACGAGCTGGAGTTGGGTGCGGTCGGCGGTGTCGGGCGAGAAGACCCACAGCGTGCCGGAGACGGTGGGGCCCTTCAGGGGCCGGGCCAGGACGCGCCAACTGCGCCCGCCGTCACGGACGGTGGCGAAGCCGGAGGACTTCTCGGGCAGGGCCACGGCGAGGCCCGGCTGGGGTCCGCCGCTGAAGTCCGCGCCGGGCCCGACGACGCGGACGCCGACGTCGAGCGCGGCGCTGAACAGCTCCCTCTCCCGGGTGTCGGCCGCCTTGGGCCGGCCGTTCGCCGTGGCCCGCAGCAGTGCCCGGGCCTCGGGGGCGACGGCCACCGCGCGCTGCCGCAGGTGCTGGTCCTCGGTGCGGTGCAGATCGCGGGCGACCAGGTTCAGCAGCAGCCAGCCGCAGGCCAGGACCAGCAGCGGGACGGTGCAGCCGACGGCAAGGGCGATACGGGTGGACAGCCTCATGACTGTTCCCTCAGGACGAAGCCCACTCCGCGCACGGTGTGGATCAGCCGAGGCTGCCCCTGCGCCTCCAGTTTGCGCCGCAGATAGCTGACGAAGGTGTCGACGGCGTCGGTGCGCACGTCGAAGTCGTAGCCCCAGACTCTTTCCAGGAGCTGGTCGCGGGTGAGGACCAGTCCGGCGTTGCGGGCGAGCACCTCCAGCAGCTCGAACTCGCGCCGGGTGAGGTCCAGGGGCCTGCCGTCCCGCTCGGCGGTGCGGGCGTCCGGGTCGATCACCAGGTCCGCGACCCGCACCTGGGCGTGGCCCGTGGGCGGGCGGCGGCGCAGCAGGGCGCGCAGCCGCAACACCAGTTCCTGCAGGGCGAACGGCTTGACCAGGTAGTCGTCGCCGCCCGCCTGGAGCCCGGCGATCCGGTCGGCGGTCTCGTCCAGCGCGGACAGCATCAGGACGGGCAGGTCCCGGCCCTCGGCGCGCAGCCGGGTGCACACCTCGATGCCGCTCATGCCGGGCATCGACACGTCGAGCACCAGCACATCGGGCGGCGCGTCCGCTATCGCCGCCAGCGCCTCCGCCCCGTCACCGGCGCTGCGCACCGCGAACCCGCTCAGCCTGAGCCCACGCTCCAGCGCCCGCCGGATCGCCGCGTCGTCGTCGACGACCAGCACCGCACCGCGGCTCGCCGTGTCCGTCATACGCCGCCCCCTCCTCGTCGCCGGTCAGCGTACGACCCGGCGCCGGGCGCGCGGCAGTGCGGGCGGGGGGCTGTCGCGGCCACCTCGGCGCGCTGCCGGGCTCGCGGGGCAGCGGGCCGCGATGGACGCCTCGGCGGCGCGGCTCAGCGGCGGCGGTGGCTCTCCCGGCGACGGACCACCTCGGCGACGTACACGCTGACACCCGGGCGGTGCAGGACGTGCGGCGGCGCCGAGTCGTCCACGCCATCAGCGTACGGATGCCGGCACCGGCCCGGGGGGCTCAGCGCTGGCCGGTCGGCTCGCGCTTGGGGAACAAGGTGTAGCTCCCGGCGATCACCAGGTTGATGCCGATCACCCAGAGCATGCTCCGCTGCCAGGTCCGCAGGGAGCTGGTGTCGCCGTCGCCGACGTACCAGGCGGCGGCCTGGAGCAGCGCGAGGGCGACGCACGCGGCCAGGATCCAGCGGGCGGCGACCTTCCATTCGTGCACGGTGCGGGCCGTGCCGTACTTGGGGGGCTTGGGCGGGCGCGGGCCACTGGCGAAGCGGTGGGCGACCCAGGCGTCCGCCCATCTGATCGTGGAGTGGCCGAGGCCGACCGTGAAGCCGATGTAGACGGCGGCCAGGCCATGGCGCCAGTCCGGCTGCGCGCCGTTCTTCAGGTCGATTGCGGTCACGACGAAAAGCACCAGCTCCAGCAGGGGCTCGCACAACAGCAACGCCACGCTCGTGCGGCGCCACTTAAGCAGGTAACGCGTGGTCAGTGCCGCCGCGAGAAGCACCCAGAACGCCACCTCGCAGGCGATGACCAACCCGACGATCACGGTTCACTCCCCTCGCTCACCCTTCCAGGCTCCCGGCACCCGGGGCGCCGATCGTCGTCGGTGCGGGCGAGACCCGGCGTAAGCGAAAGTTGCAGCGCGGGCGGTTCAGGACCCTTCCCGGGGTGCAGGCCAACACGGCAGCGGGCCGTGTTGGATGGGGGCATGGCCCTCGCACTCCCCCGCCCCCATCGCGACGACGTTCGGATCGCCGTGGGCGGGCTGCTCGGCGGGGTGTTGCTGTGGGCGCTCGGGCTCCACCCCCGCGTGCCCTCGGCCCCGGTCGTGCTGTGGGCGGCGCCCTGGGCCCCGCTGGTGCCGCTGGCGGTGACGGCGGCGTGCGAGCCGCTGCGCCGCACCCGGCCCCGGTTCGGTCTGCTCGCCGGCACCCTCGCGCTGGCCGTGGACACGGTGACGGTCGGCAACGTCGTCACCGTCCTGCTGTACACCGACCTGGTCTACGCGGCCGTCCTGTACGGCACCCCGTCCTCGGCCCGCCGCCTCCCCTGGATCACCGGACTGCTGACGGTGCTCGGCGGAGTCGTACCCGCGGCTGTCTGGCGGGACCCGGCCGCGCTGCTGATCGGTGTGGGCGTCGGCGTGGTGGCGCTGGCGCCCGCCGCGACCGGCTGGGTGGTGCGCAACCATCGTGACGCCGCCGAGGCCGCCCGGCTGCGCGCCGAACAGACCGCGCTGCTCGCCGAGATGGACCGTGCCCAGGCGGTGACGGCGGAACGGGCCCGGATGGCACGGGAGTTGCACGACATGGTCGCCAATCACCTGTCGGCGATCGCCATCCACTCCACGGCCGCGCTGTCCCTCGACGATCCGGGGACCTCCCGGCAGGCCCTGACCGTGATCCGGGAGAACAGCGTGGAGGGGCTGGCCGAGATGCGCCGGCTGATCGGCATCCTGCGGGACAGCAGCGGCGACCTGGAGCCGGCCGCCACGCCGACCCTGGACGGCCTGGCCGCGCTGGTCGAGGGCGCCCGCGCGAACGGTCTGGACGTCCGGCTCGACGCCGGGCACGGCCGGGTGCCGGCACCGGTGGAGCTGGCCGCCTACCGGATCGTGCAGGAGTCGCTGACCAACGCGCTCAAGCACGCAGCGCCGGGGCCCGTCCGGGTCTCCCTGCGGCAGGCCGACGGCACTCTGCACGTCGAGGTCACGAGCCCCTACCGGCCCGGTGACAGGCCGCGCGCCCCCGGCTCGGGCTCCGGGCTCACCGGCATGCGGGAGCGGGCGACGCTGCTCGGCGGCGGCTTCGCGGCCGGACCCGAGGCCGGGCTGTGGGCCGTACACGCCCGTCTTCCGCTCACCGAAGGAGCCCCCGTATGAACCGGCCCGTCCATGTCCTCGTCGCCGAGGACCAGTCCGCCGTGCGCGCCGGGCTCGTCCTGATCCTGCGCAGCGCACCGGACATCGAGGTGGTCGGCGAGGCCGCGGACGGTGAGCGGGCGGTGGAGCTGGCCCGGGAACTGCGGCCCGACGTCGTGCTGATGGACGTACAGATGCCGCGTCTGGACGGGGTGTCGGCGACCCGGCGGATCGTCACCGAAGGACTCGCGGACGTCCTCGTACTGACCACCTTCGACCTCGACGAGTACGTCTTCGGGGCCCTGCGGGCCGGAGCCGCCGGGTTCCTGCTGAAGAACGCCGAGGCCAAGGACCTCGTGACCGCCGTCCGTACGGTGGCGCGCGGCGAGGGGATCGTCGCGCCGGCCGTGACGAGGCGGCTGATCGCCGAGTTCGCGGCCGTACCGGTGCGGGAGGCGAAGGCCGATCCGGCCGTCCTCGAGGGTCTGACCCGGCGCGAGCGTGAGGTGCTGTCCTGCGTCGGTCAGGGGCTGTCGAACGCGGAGGTCGCCGAGCGGCTGGGGATGGCCGAGGGCACGGTGAAGACGCACGTCAGCCGGTTGCTGGCCAAGCTGGAGCTGCGCAGCCGGGTCCAAGCGGCGGTGCTGGCACAGGAGTTGGGGATCTAGCGGCGGTCGCCAGAGAATTGGTCCAGACCTATTGACCCGTGGTCCAGACCTTTCTACTCTCGCAGCACCGTGGGCGTGAAGGCTCAGTCATGCCCCTGTCATCCCCATCCCCACAACCCCATAACGAGGAGGCGCAGCATGCGCTTCAGACACAGAGCCGCGGCAGGGTTCGCGACCCTGTTGCTCCCCCTGGCCGGCCTCGTCGGTCTCGCGGGCCCCGCCCAGGCCGCGACGAACGCCACGGCGAGCTTCACCAAGACCAGCGACTGGGGAACCGGCTTCGGCGGCCAGTGGACCATCAAGAACACCGGCAGCACCAGCATCAGTTCCTGGACCGTCGAGTGGGACTTCCCCTCGGGGACGTCCGTCACCTCGGCCTGGGACGCGGACGTCACCAGCTCCGGCACCCACTGGACCGCCAAGAACAAGTCCTACGACGGCACCATCGCCCCCGGTGCCTCGGTCTCCTTCGGCTTCAACGGCGCGGGCCCCGGCTCCCCCTCCAACTGCAGGCTGAACGGCGGCAGTTGCGACGGCACGACGGCCCCCGGTGACGCGCCGCCCTCCGCGCCCGGCACCCCGACCGCCTCGAACATCACCGACACCTCGGTCAACCTCTCCTGGGGCGCCGCCACCGACGACAAGGGCGTGAAGAACTACGACGTCCTGCGCGACGGCAAGGTCGTCGGCACGGTGACGACGACCTCGTACACCGACAGCGGCCTGACCGCCGGCACCGACTACTCCTACACCGTGCAGGCCCGCGACACCGCCGACCAGACCGGACCGGTCAGCGGCGCCGTCAAGGTGCACACCACCGGCGGCACCACCACTCCCCCGACCACCGGCGACAAGGTCAAGCTCGGCTACTTCACCGAGTGGGGCATCTACGGCCGCAACTACAACGTCAAGAACCTGGTGACGTCCGGCTCCGCGTCGAAGATCACGCACATCAACTACGCCTTCGGCAACGTGACCAACGGCCAGTGCGCGATCGGCGACTCCTACGCCGACTACGACAAGGCGTTCACCGCCGACCAGTCGGTCAGCGGCGTCGCCGACACCTGGGACCAGCCGCTGCGCGGCAACTTCAACCAGCTGCGCGAGCTGAAGGCCAAGTACCCGAACATCAAGGTGCTGTGGTCCTTCGGCGGCTGGACCTGGTCCGGCGGCTTCGCCCAGGCCGCGGCCAACCCGACCGCCTTCGCGGACTCCTGCTACAACCTGGTGAAGGACTCCCGCTGGGCCGACGTCTTCGACGGCATCGACATCGACTGGGAGTACCCGAACGCCTGCGGGCTGTCCTGCGACACCAGCGGGGCCGCGGCCTTCAAGAACGTCATGGCCGCGCTGCGCGCCAAGTTCGGCTCCAGCGCCCTGGTCACCGCGGCCGTCACCGCGGACGGCTCCTCCGGCGGCAAGATCGAGGCGGCGGACTACGCGGGCGCCTCGAGTTACGTCAACTGGTACAACGTGATGTCGTACGACTTCTTCGGCGCCTGGGACGCGCAGGGCCCGACCGCCCCGCACTCCCCGCTCACCTCGTACAACGGCATCCCGAAGGCCGGGTTCGACACGGCCGACGCGATCGCCAAGTACAAGTCCGTCGGTGTGCCCGCCTCGAAGCTGCTCATCGGCATCGGCCTCTACGGCCGCGGCTGGACCGGCGTCACCCAGGACGCCCCGGGCGGCACGGCCACGGGACCCGCGGCCGGCACCTACGAGCAGGGCATCGAGGACTACAAGGTGCTCAAGACGTCCTGCCCGGTCACCGGCACGATCGCGGGCACCGCGTACGCCCACTGCGGCAGCAACTGGTGGTCCTACGACACCCCGTCGACCATCGCCGGGAAGATGAGCTGGGCCAGGTCCCAGGGGCTCGGCGGCGCGTTCTTCTGGGAGTTCAGCGGCGACACCAGCGACGGTGAACTGGTGAACGCCATCAGCAGCAACCTGTGAAAAAGAGCTCTTAAGCGACGTTGACGCTCCCCCAGACTTCGTCCGGGGGGACCCCCACCCAGCGAGTGAATGTGGCTACGCCACATTCACTCGCTGTCCGGGCGGGGCTGCTTCCAGCCACGCGAGGAATCCGGTCAGCGCGTCTTCGCTCATGGCGAGTTCGAGGCGCGTGCCCCGATGGGTACAGGCGAGGACCACCGCGTCGGAGAGCAGCGCCAGCTCCTCCTCGCCCTCGGGCAGCCGGCGGCCGGCCACCTCGATCTGCGCGCGCTCCAGGGTGCGGCGGGGGCGGAAGGCGTAGGAGAAGACGCGGTACCACTCGATGCGGTCGCCGTTGTAGCGGGCGACGCCGTAGGACCAGCCCTTGCCGCTGGCGTCGGGGTTCTCGGCGACGTCCCAGCGCAGGGAACAGTCGAAGGTGCCGCCGGAGCGCTGGATGAGCCTGCGGCGCAGGCCGAACAGGAACAGTCCCACCACCACGAGCGCGACCACGATCCCGCACACAGTCAGAGCGAGGACCATCGGCACCGACCTCCTCGTCTCCTAGGAACTGCTTCTGTTACTGAGTAATGAAACGGAAAAAACACCCACATCTGCCTCAGCCGCGACCGGCACCGGATTGCTCCGGGCCGACCGCGGCTGAGTGACGTCATACCGCGCGCTGGACTCAGCGCGCCGCCGCCGCGCGGAGGCGGACGTCCGCGCGGCGCTCGGCGGCGGCGTCGCCCTCCGCCTTCGCGCGCTCCAGCTCCCGCTCCGTGCGCTGGACATCGATCTCGTCCGACAGCTCGGCGATCTCGGCCAGCAGGGACAGCTTGTTGTCCGCGAACGAGATGAAACCGCCGTGCACCGCGGCGACGACCGTTCCACCATCACTCGTACGGATGGTCACCGGGCCCGACTCCAGCACACCGAGCAGCGGCTGGTGACCGGGCATGACGCCGATGTCGCCGGACGTGGTGCGCGCGACGACCAGGGTGGCCTCGCCGGACCAGACCTGGCGGTCGGCGGCGACCAGCTCGACGTGCAGCTCAGCAGCCAAGGGTGGCTCCTCGGGTCACCACCCGGCAGGGGCGCCGGGTGTTGGGGTCAATTCTAGTGGGCGTGGAGAGAGGGGCTGGACACACCCCGGAAGGGTGCGCCCGCGCCCCTCTCACACGAACTCAGGGAGTTCAGGAGACGCCCAGCTCCTTGGCGTTGGCCTTGAGGTCCTCCAGGCCACCGCACATGAAGAACGCCTGCTCCGGGAAGTGGTCGTACTCACCGTCGATGATCGCGTTGAACGCGGCGATCGACTCGTCCAGCGGCACGTCCGACCCGTCGACGCCGGTGAACTGCTTGGCGACGTGGGTGTTCTGGGACAGGAAGCGCTCCACGCGACGGGCACGGTGGACGACGAGCTTGTCCTCCTCGCCGAGCTCGTCGATACCGAGGATCGCGATGATGTCCTGGAGGTCCTTGTACTTCTGCAGGACCGTCTTCACGCGCATGGCGGCGTTGTAGTGGTCCGCGGAGATGTAACGCGGGTCCAGGATCCGGGACGTGGAGTCCAGCGGGTCCACGGCCGGGTAGATGCCCTTCTCGGAGATCGGACGGGACAGAACCGTCGTCGCGTCGAGGTGGGCGAAGGTGGTGGCCGGGGCCGGGTCGGTCAGGTCGTCGGCGGGGACGTAGATCGCCTGCATCGAGGTGATCGAGTGACCGCGGGTCGAGGTGATGCGCTCCTGCAGGAGGCCCATCTCGTCGGCCAGGTTCGGCTGGTAACCCACCGCGGACGGCATACGGCCGAGCAGCGTGGAGACCTCGGAACCGGCCTGCGTGAAGCGGAAGATGTTGTCGATGAAGAACAGCACGTCCTGCTTCTGGACGTCACGGAAGTACTCGGCCATGGTCAGGCCGGCCAGCGCGACGCGCAGACGGGTGCCCGGGGGCTCGTCCATCTGACCGAAGACCAGCGCGGTCTTGTCGATGACGCCCGAGTCGGACATCTCCTCGATCAGGTCGTTGCCCTCACGGGTGCGCTCGCCGACACCGGCGAACACGGAGACACCGTCGTGGTTGTTGGCGACACGGTAGATCATCTCCTGGATGAGCACCGTCTTGCCGACGCCGGCGCCGCCGAACAGGCCGATCTTGCCGCCCTTGACGTACGGGGTCAGCAGGTCGATGACCTTGACGCCCGTCTCGAACATCTCGGTCTTGGACTCGAGCTCGTCGAAGTTCGGGGCCTTGCGGTGGATGGACCAGCGCTCACCGTCGTAGGTCTCGTCGACGTTCAGCACCTCACCGAGGGTGTTGAACACCTTGCCCTTGGTGAAGTCGCCGACCGGGACGGTGATGCCGTCGCCGGTGTCCACGACCGGGGCCTGGCGGACCAGACCGTCGGTGGGCTGCATGGAGATCGCGCGGACCAGGCCGTCACCCAGGTGCTGGGCGACCTCCAGGGTCAGCGTCTTCTTCTCGCCCGCGTTCGCCGGGTCGGAGACCTCGACGTGCAGGGCGTTGTAGATGTCCGGCATCGCGTCGACGGGGAACTCCACGTCGACGACCGGGCCGATGACCCGGGCGACGCGGCCCGTAGCCGTCGCGGTCTCAACAGTGGTGGTCATTTATCGGTCACTCCCCGCGGTCGCGTCGGCCAGGGCGCTCGCGCCACCGACGATCTCGCTGATTTCCTGGGTGATTTCGGCCTGGCGGGCCGCGTTGGCAAGCCGGGTGAGGCTCTCGATGAGCTCACCGGCGTTGTCGGTGGCCGACTTCATCGCGCGCCGCGTGGCGGCGTGCTTCGAAGCGGCCGACTGGAGCAGCGCGTTGTAGATACGGCTCTCCACGTAGCGCGGCAGCAGGGCGTCGAGGACGTCCTCCGCCGAGGGCTCGAAGTCGTACAGCGGGAGGATCTCCCCCTTGGGGTGAGCCTCCTCGGCGACCTCTTCGAGGCTCAGCGGCAGCAGCCGGGCGTCGAGCGCCGTCTGCGTCATCATCGAGACGAACTCGGTGAAGACGATGTGGAGTTCGTCCACGCCGCCGTTCGCCGTCTCCTTCTCGATGGCCTCGATCAGGGGCGCCGCGACCTTCTTGGCGTCCGCGTACGACGGCTCGTCCGTGAAGCCCGTCCACGACTCCGCGACCTTGCGCTCACGGAAGTTGTAGTGGGCGACACCGCGCCGGCCGACGATGTACGTGTCGACCTGCTTGCCCTCGCGCTCCAGGCGCTCGGTCAGCTGCTCCGCCGTCTTGATGGCGTTGGAGTTGAAGGCGCCGGCCAGGCCGCGGTCGCTCGTGAGGAGCAGAACCGCGGCACGGGTCGGGTTCTCCGCCTCCGTGGTGAGCGGGTGCCTGGTGTTCGAGCCGGTGCCGACCGCCGTGACCGCACGCGTCAGCTCGTTCGCGTACGGCGTGGAGGCCGCCACCTTGCGCTGCGCCTTGACGACGCGCGAGGCGGCGATCATCTCCATCGCCTTGGTGATCTTCTTGGTCGCGCTGACGGATCGGATGCGACGCTTGTAGACCCGGAGCTGGGCTCCCATGAGTCAGGTCCCTTCCTTACGTCACTTGGCGGCAGCGGCAGGGGTGTCCTCGCCGAGCAGCTTGCCGTCGCTCGTCTCGAACTGCTTCTTGAACTCCGCCACCGCGTCGTCGATCGCCTGGATCGTGTCGTCCGACATCTTCGCGCCCTCCTTGATGGAGGTCATCAGGCCCTGGTACTTCCGGTGCAGGAAGTCGATCAGTTCCTTCTCGAAGCGGCGGATGTCACCGACCGGCACGTCGTCCATACGGCCGTTGGTGCCGGCCCAGACGGAGACAACCTGGTCCTCGGTGGCCATCGGCTGGTACTGGTCCTGCTTCAGCAGCTCGACCATGCGCGAACCGCGCTCCAGCTGGGCCTTCGAGGCCGCGTCCAGGTCGGAACCGAAGGCGGCGAAGGCCTCCAGCTCACGGAACTGGGCGAGGTCCACACGGAGACGGCCGGAGACCTGGCGCATCGCCTTGTGCTGCGCGGAACCACCGACTCGGGAGACGGAGATACCGACGTTCAGCGCGGGGCGCTGACCGGCGTTGAACAGGTCCGACTCCAGGAAGCACTGGCCGTCGGTGATGGAGATGACGTTGGTCGGGATGAACGCCGAGACGTCGTTGGCCTTGGTCTCGACGATCGGCAGACCGGTCATCGAACCGGCACCCATGTCGTCGGAGAGCTTGGCGCAGCGCTCCAGCAGCCGGGAGTGCAGGTAGAAGACGTCACCCGGGTAGGCCTCACGGCCCGGCGGGCGGCGCAGCAGCAGGGACACGGCGCGGTAGGCGTCGGCCTGCTTCGAGAGGTCGTCGAAGATGATGAGGACGTGCTTGCCCTCGTACATCCACTGCTGGCCGATGGCCGAACCGGTGTACGGCGCCAGGTACTTGAAGCCGGCCGGGTCGGACGCCGGGGCGGCGACGATGGTCGTGTACTCCAGGGCGCCGTTCTCCTCCAGCGCGCGGCGCACGCCGGCGATGGTGGAGCCCTTCTGGCCGATGGCGACGTAGATGCAGCGGACCTGCTTCTTGGGGTCGCCCGAGCGCCAGTTGTCGCGCTGGTTGATGATCGTGTCGACGGCCAGGGCGGTCTTGCCGGTCTGGCGGTCACCGATGATCAGCTGACGCTGACCGCGGCCGATCGGGGTCATCGCGTCGACGGCCTTGTAGCCGGTCTCCATCGGCTCGTGCACCGACTTGCGCTGCATGACCGTGGGGGCCTGCAGCTCCAGCGCACGGCGGCCGGACGTCTCGATCTCGCCGAGGCCGTCGATCGGGTTGCCGAGCGGGTCGACAACGCGGCCGAGGTAGCCCTCGCCGACCGCGACGGAGAGGACCTCACCGGTACGCGTGACCGGCTGACCCTCCTCGATGCCGCTGAACTCACCGAGGACGATGGCACCGATCTCGCGCTCCTCGAGGTTGAGGGCGAGGCCGAGGGTGCCGTCCTCGAACTTCAGCAGTTCGTTGGCCATGGCCGAGGGAAGACCCTCGATCTTCGCGATGCCGTCGCCGGCAAGGGTGACCGTACCGACCTCCTCGCGCGAGGCCGCGTCCGGCTTGTACGACTGGACGAAGTTCTCCAGCGCGTCCCGGATCTCCTCCGGCCGGATCGTGAGCTCCGCCATCTGGGTTCCCTGCTCTCCTTGTTGGGCCCGAAGTTTCACTTGGGGGGGATGGGGACTCCCCCCTATAAGAGGTGAATCCTCTGCACGGCCCAACCAGGGCCGTAATTACGTACTGCTTTTCTCGAAATATCGAGTTGTCTCGAATATCGAGTTGCTGCTAGCTCGCCATGCGGCGGGCGGCGTCGTCCAGGCGGTCCACGATCGAGCCGTTGATGACCTCGTCACCGACCTGCACCCGGATACCGCCGATGACCTCGGGGTCCACGTCCAGGTTGAGGTGCATCCGGCGGCCGTAGAGCTTGGCGAGGGCGGCGCCGAGGCGCTGCTTCTGGCCGTCACTCAGCGGCACCGCCGAGGTGACGACAGCGACCATCCGGTCCCGGCGGTCGGCGGCGAGCTTGGACAGGGACTCCAGTCCCGCTTCCAGGCTACGTCCACGCGGCGCGGTCACAAGGCGCGTCACCAGACGCTCGGTGATCGGCTTGGCCCGTCCGCCGAGCAGCCGGTGCAGCAGCTCGGTCTTGGCCGCCGCGGAGGCGGCGCGGTCGGTCAGCGCGGCGCGCAGCTCGGTGCTGGAGGAGACGATCCGGCCGAACCGGAACAGCTCGTCCTCGACGTCGTCGAGGGTGCCCGTCTTCTCCGCGGCCGTGAGGTCGGCGATGCTCGCCAGCTCCTCCAGCGCGTCCACCAGGTCGCGGGGCTGCGACCAGCGGGAGCGCGCCGTCCCGGCCACCAGGTCGGCGGTCGCGCCGCTGACCTGGCCACCGATCAGACGCTGGACCAGCTCCGCCTTGGCCTCTGCGGGCTGCGCCGGGTCGGTGAGCACCCGGCGCAGGCCGGCCTCGCGGTCGAGCAGCGCGGTGACGGCCGCCAGCTCGTCGGCGAGCGAAGCGGCGTCGACGGACGTGGAGTCCGTCAGCGCGTCGAGACGCTCACGTGCGGCTGCCAGGGCCTCGCGGCTCGCTCCGTTCATCGCGTGGCCTCGGCCTTCTCCTCGAGCTCGTCGAGGAAGCGGTCGATCACACGGCTCTGGCGGGCGTGGTCCTCGAGGGACTCACCGACGAGCTTGCCGGCCAGTTCGGTGGCGAGCTTGCCGACGTCCTGACGCAGCGTCTGCGCGGCGGCCTTGCGGTCGGCCTCGATCTGGGCGTGACCGGCGGTGACGATCTCCTCGCGCTGCCGCTGGCCCTCGGCCCGCATCTCGGCGATGAGCGCGGCACCCTGCTCCTGCGCCTCCTGACGCAGACGCGCGGCCTCGTGCCGGGCCTCGGCGAGCTGCGCCTTGTACTGCTCAAGGACGCTCTGAGCCTCGGTCTGCGCGGCCTCGGCCTTTTCGATACCGCCCTCGATGGCCTCGCGGCGCTCTTCCAGAACCTTGTTGATGTTCGGGAGGAGCTTCTTGGCGAGGAAGCCGAAGACGATGACGAAGGCGATCAGGCCGATGACGAGCTCCGGCCACGGCGGAAGGAGGGGATTCTCCTTCTCCGCCGCAAACTGAACCCATGAGTGGGTCATCTCAGTGCCTTTCGTCGAATGGGCTGTCGCTGACGTTCGTCTTAGTAGACGAACGGCATGACGAGGCCGATCAGGGCCAGCGCCTCACAGAACGCGAAGCCGAGGATCTGGTTGGCGCGGATCAGACCGGCCGCCTCGGGCTGGCGGGCGAGGGCCTGCGTGCCGTTGCCGAAGATGATGCCGACGCCGACGCCGGGGCCGATGGCGGCCAGGCCGTAACCGACGGAGCTGAGCGAGCCAGTGACAGCGGCAAGGGTCTGGGACATGCCAGTTCTTCCTTTTCTTTACGGACCGGTGGGGGTTGGCCACCGGACGACCAGGGGGTGCGGAGCGGGGCAGCTCAGTGGTGCTCGGCGAGCGCGCCCTGAATGTAGGAGCAGGTCAGCAGGACGAAGACGTACGCCTGGACAGCCTGGATGAAGAGCTCGAAGGCGGTCATGACGATCGTCATCGAGAAGGAGACGGCGGAGTAGGCGATGCCGATGCCGTTCAGCATGTACCAGCTGGCGACCGTGAAGAGCACGAGCAGCGTGTGACCGGCGAACATGTTCGCGAAGAGTCGCACCGCGTGCGTGAACGGGCGGACCAGCAGGTTCGAGAACAGCTCGATGGTCATGGCCAGCGGGAGCACCGCACCGAGCGACTTGTCGTAGCCGGTGATGTTCTTCCACGCGCCGACGAAACCGTGCCGCTTGAAGGTGAGCGGAACCCAGACAAGGTAGACGATCAGGGCCAGGACCATCGGGTAGGCGATGATCGAGGTGACCGGGAACTGGGCGACCGGGATGATCGACCAGAGGTTCATCATCCAGACGAAGAAGAACAGCGAGACGACCAGCGGGACGTACTTCTCGCCTTCCTTCTTGCCGATGGTCTCGTAGACGACACCGCGGCGGATGAAGTCGTAACCGGCCTCGGCGACCATCTGGAGCTTGCCCGGGACGACCTTGGGCCTGGCGAACGCGGCCCAGAAGAAGCCCACCACGATGATGGAGCCCAGCAGGGCAAGCAGCATCGGCTTGTTGAAGTAGATGCCGTTCGTATTGCCCCAGAGCGGCTTGAAGAGGAACGAGTGCAGGCCCGGAGCGACGGTGTCGAAACCGCACCCGGAGAACAGGTGGCAGCTCGAGTCGAAAGCGAGCGTCTGCGTCGGGTCAGCACTCACCGCGGGCTCCTTCAGCGTGGCGCATAGGTACGGCAACCTCGTTGTGTCGGCGCGGCGCACGGCCGCGGTTCGGCACGGGACTGGTGTTACGGATGTGGGGGCGGCTGGGGGGCATCTCGCCTCGCGATTGAGCAGGCGTCAGCTCGGATGCCCGCGCCCGCGATGCCGCAGTTGGCACCGGACGATAGCAGGGTCTCTCTGGCGTCTTTATCCCGGCCCTACCCCTCACGACGAGTGCCCCGACTTGTGGGACTTTTCGCTGCTCGAGGAGGACGTCGAATCGGGCTCGACATAGAGAATCTTGGACTTCATGTGCGCACGCGTCTGTGCGGCGATCCAGGCGAGCGTGCCGGCGACGAGCGTGAGCGCGAAGGCCCTGGGATTGAAGAGCGTGGTGTTCTTGAACGCGGCCACGAAGACGAACATCAGCAGGATCTGGGCCGCGTAGAGCATCAGTCCCATGGCCTGGAAGAGATGCGGAAGCGATCGGGCGGTGCGCTGGAGCACGTAGAGGCCCAGCCCCATGAAGAGAATCACCAGCAGCGTCGCGACGACGGCCCCGATCGCTCCCTTGCCGCCCGCGACCACACCGCTGACGACGGCGGCAATCGCGCCGACGGCAGCCGTGGGCACGGCAGCCTGGGCCAGAATCCGGACGTCATTGGACGGCATGGCGGCAACTCCGCTTTCACAGGGGGCAGGGTGTCGTCATGGACGAGCGTAGTCCCGGGCTGAGTGATCGAATCCTCAGGTCGAGGGGCCCACGCACTTGGGTCCTTCGACTCTCTCCGGGTTCTCGTGAACCGTATCACAAACTATTTGATGAGGTCTTTACCCGGTGGGTGTGCTTGCTGTCACACATGAGAGTGACAGTGCCCGTCTGCGCAGAAACGGCACCCACTTGTCTGGTATTAGGGGACTTTGCTCCCCCATGAGCGGGCAATGCTCTCGTTAGATTCTTACCTTGGACTGGCTCAGTGTCGGTCAAGGAAACGCGAACGAGCGCCGATCGCGGTCGCTCCGTTGACGCCCGAGATCCCGGCGGTGACAGGGGCCCGTTCCTCGGCCTCCTGCGTCTCCTGAGGCTCCTCGGCCTCCCTCGCCACGGCGGCCCGGGCCGCACGGCGGCGCAGCCGGTAGCGCGGCGGCACGAACCGCTGGGCCCACACCGGCACCCGCGGCGTGAAGCGCGGGAGCAGCAGCAGGACCAGTCCGACCGCGCTGAGGAAGACCACGCCCAGCACGATCCACATCGAGGCCGAGTTGACCGAGTAGGCCAGCGCGCCGAAGGCGATCAGCGCCGACCAGAAGTACATGATCAGCACCGCCCGGCTGTGCGAGTGGCCGATCTCCAGCAGCCGGTGGTGCAGATGGCCGCGGTCGGCCGCGAACGGGGACTGGCCGCGCCAGGTGCGCCGTACGATCGCGAGGACCAGGTCGGCCGCCGGCACCGCGATGATCGTCAGCGGCAGCAGCAGCGGGATGTACACCGGCACCGTCTGGTGCACCGCCGCCTTCTCCGACCCCGTGAACAGCGCGAGCGCGTCCGGGTCCAGCTGACCGGTGATCGAGATCGCGCCCGCCGCCAGCACCAGGCCGATCAGCATCGAGCCGGAGTCACCCATGAAGATCCGCGCCGGGTGCATGTTGTGGGGCAGGAAGCCCAGGCACATGCCCATCAGGATCGCCGCGAACAGGGTCGCCGGGGCGGCGGCCTCGATGCCGTACGAGTACCAGATCCGGTACGAGTACAGGAAGAACGCGGCCGCCGCGATGCAGACCATGCCGGCCGCCAGACCGTCCAGGCCGTCCACGAAGTTCACCGCGTTGATCGTGATGACGACGAGCGCCACGGTCAGCAGCGTGCCCTGCCACTGGGTCAGCGCCACGTTGCCGACGCCGGGGATGGGCAGCCACAGGATCGTCAGACCCTGGACCACCATCACGCCCGCGGCGATCATCTGGCCGCCCAGCTTGATCAGCGCGTCGATCTCGAACTTGTCGTCCAGGACGCCGATCAGCCAGATCAGGGCCGCGCCGGAGAGCAGGGCCCGCGGCTCGTTCGACTTCGCGAAGACCTCGTTGAGGTTGGTCAGGTGGTCCGCGACCAGCAGGCCCGCGCACAGGCCGAAGAACATGGCGATACCGCCGAGACGCGGAGTGGGTTCGCGGTGCACGTCACGCGCCCGGATCTCCGGCATCGCCCCGGCCACGATCGCGAACTTCCGTACCGGCCCTGTCAGCAGGTACGTCACCGCGGCCGTGATGCAGAGCGTCAGCAGGTATTCACGCACAGGCTTCCCCACGGGTCTCGCTGGCCATCACAGCCCCATACCCTAGCGATGGACGTATACGGATGGGGACTTCCGGGTAGCCACGATGGTTGCACGCCTGGCTGTGGATCCTGGCGCACATCGGGATGTACGGGGCAGCGCCTACCCCCGTTCAGCCCGGGTACGGCGGAAAACCTCCTGTGAGAACGCGCACCTCCTCCCGGGCCCCGGCCGCGTCCCGCTCGTCGCGCAGCACGGCCGCCATCAGCGCGGCGATCCGCACCATCTCCGGCTCCCCCATGCCCTGCGTGGTCACCGCGGCCGTGCCCAGGCGCAGGCCCCGGCCGTCCCCGTGCGGCAGCGCGCAGCAGTCCAGGACGATCCCGGCGGCGGCGAGCCGGCCGCGCGCGGTGCGGCCGTCCACCCCGAGCGGTGCCGGGTCGGCGGTGATCAGGTGGGTGTCCGTGCCGCCGGTGGTGACGGTGAGGCCCTCGGCGGCCAGGTGACCGGCGAGCACCCGTGCGTTGGCGACCACCTGATGGGCGTACACGGCGAAGGCCGGTGTCGCCGCCTCACCGAACGCGACGGCCTTCGCGGCGATCGTGTGCATCTGCGCGCCGCCCTGGGTGAACGGGAACACCGCCCGGTCGACGCGCTCGGCCAGTTCGCTCCCGCACAGGATCATCCCGCCGCGCGGACCGCGCAGCACCTTGTGCGTGGTCGCGCAGACGATGTCGGCGTACGGCACCGGGTTCGGCGCCGCGCCGCCGGCGACCAGCCCGATCGGGTGCGCGGCGTCGGCGATCAGATAGGCCCCGACCTCGTCGGCGACCTCGCGGAAGAAGGCGTAGTCGATGTGCCGGGGATAGGCGATCGAGCCGCACACGATCGCCTTGGGACGGTGGCCCAGGGCCAGGTGACGCACCTGGTCGTGATCGATGAGCCCGGTCTCCGCGTCCACCCCGTACCCGACGAAGTCGAACCAGCGGCCGGAGAAGTTCGCGGGCGAGCCGTGGGTGAGATGGCCGCCGTAGTGCAGACCGAGGGCGAGGACGGTGTCGCCGGGGCGCAGCAGGGCGGCGTAGGCGGCCAGGACGGCCGAGGAGCCGGAGTGGGACTGGACGTTGGCGTGTTCGGCGCCGAACAGCTCCTTGGCCCGGTCGATGGCGGCGCGTTCGGCGAGGTCGACGAGCTCGCAGCCACCGTGGTGCCGGGCGCCGGGATAGCCCTCGGCGTACTTGTTGGCGAGCGCGGAGCCGAGGGCGGCCAGCACGGCCGGCGAGCAGTAGTTCTCGGCGGCGATCAGCTGCAGGGTGGTGGACTGCCGGTCCAGCTCCGCGAGGAGGATCTCGGCCATCGCCGGGTCCTGCCGCCGCAGGACGTCGGTCTCGAGGGTAGGGGTGACCGACATGGCGGGCTCCCGGGCGGTCGACGGTGACGTATGACCAATGTAGGCCGGGGATGTGCGGTATGCCCGGTATCGACGTCGAACGTCTACGTACGCGCCGGTAGCCCGGTCAGCGCCGTCACCACCGGATCCAGCGCCTGGTGTATCTCGTCCCCGATCGACCGGAAGAACGTCAGGGGTGCCCCGTACGGGTCGTGGACCTCGTCCGCCTCCACCGTGGGCGCGAGCAGCCACCCGCGCAGCGCCGCCGCCGCGCGGACCAGGGCGCGGGCGCGCATGACCACGCCGTCCTCCAGCGGCGGCAGCGTGGCCGGGTCTATCGCGCGGACCAGGCGGGTGAACTCCTTCAGGGTGAAGGTGCGCAGGCCCGCCGAATGGCCCATGGAGATGACCTGGGCGCGGTGGTCGCGGGTCGCGGTGAGGACCAGGTCGGCCATGATGACGTGCTCGTCGAGCAGCTCCCTGCCGGTGAAGCCGGAGGCGTCCGCGCCGAAGTCGGCCAGCACGGCCTCCGCGTTGGCCTCCATCGGGGCGCCCTCGTGGCCCCAGGTGCCCGCGCTCTCCACGATCAGCCCGCCGCCGAGCACGCCGAGCCGCTCCGCCACGAAATGGCGGGTCAGCCGCTCGGTGATGGGCGAGCGGCACACGTTGCCGGTGCTGACGTGGAGGATGCGGAAGGTGTCGCGCGGAAAGCCGAACGTCGTCGTCTGTTCCGCCGCACGTTCCCCGATGCCTATGCCACGCCCCGCTTCAGGGGCCGTCAATTGGCCACCTCGAGGTCGGGTACGACCTTGCGCAGCTCCTCCGGGGAGATCGCGCCCTCGCGCAGCAGCACCGGCACCCGGCCGGTGACGTCCACGATGGACGACGGCACGTTGCCCGGGGTCGGGCCGCCGTCGAGGTAGACGGAGACGGAGTCGCCGAGCATCTCCTGCGCGGCGTCGCAGTCCTCCGGCGCCGGGTGGCCGGTGAGGTTGGCGGAGGAGACGGCCATCGGGCCGACCTCGGTGAGCAGCTCGATGGCGACGGGGTGCAGCGGCATGCGGACGGCCACCGTGCCCCGCGTGTCGCCCAGGTCCCACTGGAGGGACGGCTGGTGCTTGGCGACGAGCGTCAGGGCGCCCGGCCAGAACGCGTCGACCAGCTCCCACGCCAGCTCGGAGAAGTCCGTGACGAGGCCGTGCAGCGTGTTCGGGGAGCCGATGAGGACAGGGGTGGGCATGTTGCGGCCACGGCCCTTGGCGGCGAGGAGGTCGGCGACCGCCTCCGAGGAGAACGCGTCGGCGCCGAGGCCGTACACCGTGTCGGTCGGCAGGACCACCAACTCGCCCCGGCGGACGGCGGACGCGGCCTCGCGCAGACCCGTCACGCGGTCGGTCGCGTCGTTGGTGTCGTATCGCCGTGCCATGTCTAGCGGGCCTCCTCGTACACGTGCTGCGGGACTTCGGAAAAGACTGTGGTCGGGGTGGTCACGGCAGCGCCTTGCGGGCGGTCGCGAACCGGGGGCGGTTGTTGAGGTCGGGGTGGTCGGCCGCGTCGGCCCAGCCCCGCTCCTCGGTGAAGATCCACGGCACCTGGCCGCCCTGGGTGTCGGCGTGCTCGATCACGACGACACCGCCCGGGCGCAGCAGCCGGTGCGCGGTGCGCTCGATGCCCCGGATCAGGTCGAGGCCGTCCTCGCCGGAGAACAACGCCATCTCGGGGTCGTAGTCACGGGCCTCCGGGGCCACGTACTCCCACTCGGTGAGCGGGATGTACGGCGGGTTGGAGATCACCAGGTCGACCTGCCCGTCGAGGTCGGGGAAGGCCGACAGGGCGTCCCCCTGCCGCAGGTCGACCCTGGACCCCGCCACGTTCTTCCGCGTCCACACCAGGGCGTCCTCGGACAGCTCCACGGCGTGCACTCGGGAGCGCGGGACCTCCTGGGCGAGGGCGAGCGCGATGGCGCCGGAGCCGGTGCACAGATCGACGATGCACGGCTCGACGACGTCCATGGCGCGCACGGCGTCTATGGCCCAGCCGACCACGGACTCGGTCTCGGGCCGGGGCACGAAGACGCCCGGCCCGACCTGGAGTTCCAGGTAGCGGAAGTAGGCCCGCCCGGTGATGTGCTGCAGCGGCTCGCGCTGTTCGCGCCGGGCGATGACCTCCCAGTACCGGGCGTCGAAGTCCGAGTCCTTCACGGAGTGCAGTTCGCCGCGCTTCACACCGTGCACGAACGCGGCGAGCTCCTCCGCGTCGGTGCGCGGCGAGGGCACGCCGGCGTCGGCCAGCCGCTGGGTGGCCTGGGCCACCTCCGCGAGCAGCAGGTTCACGCAAGTCCTCCGTGTCGTGCTCGTCGTTGCGTAGGTGTCTTACGCGGCCGCCAGCTTCGCCGCCGAGTCGGCGTCGACGCAGGCCTGGATGACCGCGTCGAGGTCGCCGTCCAGGACCTGGTCCAGGTTGTACGCCTTGAAGCCGACGCGGTGGTCGGAGATGCGGTTCTCCGGGAAGTTGTAGGTGCGGATCTTCTCGGAGCGGTCGACCGTGCGGACCTGGCTGCGGCGGGCGTCGGCGGCCTCCCGCTCGGCCTCCTCCTGCGCCGCGGCGAGCAGCCTGGAGCGCAGGATACGCAGCGCCTGCTCCTTGTTCTGCAGCTGGCTCTTCTCGTTCTGGCAGGAGGCCACGACGCCGGTCGGGAGGTGCGTGATGCGCACCGCGGAGTCGGTGGTGTTGACCGACTGGCCGCCCGGGCCGGAGGACCGGTAGACGTCGATGCGGAGGTCGTTGGGGTTGATCTCCACGTCCACCTCCTCGGCCTCGGGGGTCACGAGGACACCGGCGGCGGAGGTGTGGATACGGCCCTGGGACTCGGTGGCCGGCACGCGCTGCACGCGGTGCACGCCGCCCTCGTACTTCAGCCGGGCCCACACGCCCTGGCCGGGTTCGAGCTGACCGCGGGCCTTCACCGCGACCTGGACGTCCTTGTAGCCGCCCAGCTCGGACTCGGTGGCGTCGATGATCTCGGTCTTCCAGCCGACGCGCTCGGCGTAGCGCAGGTACATGCGCAGCAGGTCGCCGGCGAAGAGGGCCGACTCGTCGCCGCCCGCGCCCGCCTTGATCTCCAGAATGACGTCCTTGTCGTCACTCGGGTCGCGCGGGATCAGCAGGAAGCGAAGCTTCTCGGTGAGCTCCTCGCGCTGCTTCTCCAGGTCCTTGACCTCGGCGGCGAAGTCGGGGTCGTCGGCCGCCAGTTCGCGCGCGGTCTCGGTGTCGTCGCCGGTCTGCTTCCAGGAGCGGTACGTGGCGACGATCGGGGTGAGCTCGGCGTAGCGCTTGTTCAGCTTGCGCGCGTTCTGCTGGTCGGCGTGGACCGACGGGTCGGCGAGCTTCTTCTCCAGATCGGCGTGCTCGGCGACGAGTTCCTCGACGGCCTCGAACATCTTGGGCTCCTGTACTGCGGTGAAGGGAAGGGCGGGCGACCAAAAACGCCGGTCCCGGGCACACCCCCACGAGGGCGTGACCGTGGACCGGCGAAATGGGGCTCGCTACTTCTTGGAGCCGGCGGCAGCCTTGCCGAAGCGGGCCTCGAAGCGGGCCACACGGCCACCGGTGTCGAGGATCTTCTGCTTGCCCGTGTAGAACGGGTGGCACTCGGAGCAGACCTCGGCCCGGATGGTGCCGGACTCGATGGTGCTACGGGTGGTGAACGACGCGCCACAGGTGCAGCTGACCTGCGTCTCGACGTACGCGGGGTGGATGTCGCGCTTCAAGGTGTCTCCTAGGTTCCGGGAGGGCGCCGGGTCGCTGCCGCGGGGTGCGGGAGCGTGAACCGGAGCCGACGTACCAGTCTGCCAGGACTGGGGCCATCCACCCAAACCGGGGGTGCGGTTGTTCTATTCCTGCGGGTGAGCCGGAGTGTTCCTGCGGGTGAGCGGGAGTGTTCCCGCGGGTGAGCGGGAGTGCCGCCGGCTACCTCACCACGCCCTGGGCCTCGCCCGTGGCCGTGCCCGCCGTGGCCGACCTCGGGATCGGGCGGTCGTTCTTCAGGGCGTCCCAGACCAGCTGGGCCTTCCGCTTCTCCATGAGCACGCGGTTGGGGTTCGCCGGGTCGTACTGGACCGGCATGGTGATCATGGTCATGTTCTTGGCGCCGATGCCCTTGAGGCCGTCCGCGAAGTCGATCAGGGAGTTGACCGAGCCGAGGTCGGAGTCGGTGGTGACCGTCCTGGTGGCGGTGTCGGCGAGGTCGTACAGCTTCTTGGGGCTGGTGAGGACACCGACGTGCTTGACCTGGTTGAGCAGCGCCTTGACGAAGGCCTGCTGGAGCTGGATGCGTCCCAGGTCGGAGCCGTCGCCCACGCCGTGCCGGGTGCGGACCAGGCCGAGGGCCTGCCGGCCGTCGAGGGTGTGGGTGCCGGCCTGGAGGTTCAGGTGGCTCTGCGGGTCGTCGATGCTCCTGGACGTGGTGACCGGGACGCCGCCGAGGTCGTCGATGAGCTTCTGGAAGCCCGCGAAGTCGACCTCCAGGTAGTGGTCCATGCGGATACCGGTGAGGGACTCGACGGTCTTCACCGCGCAGGCCGCACCGCCGGTCGAGTAGGCCTCGTTGAACATGGTGCCGTTCGCGGCCGGGTGCGTGGTGCCCTTGGTGTCGGTGCAGGCCGGGCGGTCGATCAGGGTGTCCCGGGGGACGGAGACCACACTGGCCTTCTTGTGGCCCTCGTAGACGTGGACGATCATCGCCGTGTCGGAGCGGGCGCTGCCGTCGTCGGTGCCGCCGCCGAGCTTCTTGTTGGAGCCGGAGCGGGTGTCCGAGCCGAGGACCAGGATGTTCTCGGAGCCGTTGTCGATCTTCGAGGGCCGGTCGTTGCCGAGGGCCTGGTCGATGTCGACGCTGCGGATGTTGCCGTTGAGCTTGAAGTACAGGTACCCCGCGCCCGTACCCGCCAGCACCACCACACCGGCGGCCGTCCAGGCGGCGACGCGCACGGCCTTGCGGCTCTTGCCGCGGGCCCTGCGGCGGCCCTTGCCACTGCGGCGGGGGCCGTCCTCGCCCGGCGTGGTTATGGCGGGCTCCGGCGTGCTCTCGGCGGACACATCACTCCTAGGTCTCGTCGGTCGGTTACCCCCTGCTTTCAGGGTCAGGCGCGGTCGCTACCGCTCCATCGTCGCCCCGTAAGGGCAGACGGAGAAACCCGGGCAAGGGTTGCACAACGCACAGTGCCCATCGCGTGGCGCGATGGGCACTGTGCGTCATCGATGTACGGCCGGTGAGCCTCGCTCACCTGGGGTTTCAGCCCCAGATGTCGTAGGCCTGGAAACCGGTGCCGACCGAGATCCTTGTGGCAAAGATCTCGCTGGTCGCCTTGCCGGTGCCCGGGTACAGGTAGAGCGTGCCGCCGGTGTTGCGGGCCAGGAAGTCGGCCTTGCCGTCACCGGTGACGTCGCCGACCGCGTCGAAGGCGTTGTAGCCGGTCCAGGCGCTGCGCACCTTGATCCGCGGGGCGAAGGCGCCCGAGCCGGCCGTGCCGGTGCCCCGGTACAGGTAGACGTCGCCGGTGCTGCTCTGGCGGGCGATCAGGTCGGCCTTGCCGTCGCCGTCGAAGTCGCCGTGGCCGCGCAGGGAGTTGTACTGGCCCCAGCCGGAGCCGACCTTGACGGGGGTGGCGAAGGAGCCGTCGCCCTTGCCCGGGTAGATCCACAGGTTGCCGGAGGAGTCGACCGAGAGCAGGTCGGGCAGGTAGTCGCCGGTGACATCACCGGGGGCGACGGTGAACTTCCGGGTGGACCAGTTGCTGAAGATCTCCTTCTTGCTCCAGCTCTGGGTGGCCGGGATGTAGTGCAGCCAGAAGACCGCCCCGTCGCTGCTGCGGCGCAGGACGAAGTCCTGGTAGCCGTCCCGGTCCAGGTCCGTCTGCAGGATCGTGTTGTAGCCCGAGAAGCTGCCCCAGGAGATGCGGGCCCCGAACGAGGTGCCCTGGGAGTCCTTCTCGTACCCGGTGGACGTGGACTGGCTGCGGATGAACAGGTCTGCCTTGTGGTCGCCGCTGAGGTTGGTGTCGTCGATGCGCGGGTAGGCGGCGCCGACGTACGTCTTCACCTTGCTGAACACGCTGTAGGCACCCTTGGCGACGCAGTTCTGCACGCCCCAGGAGACGATGCCGACGATGCGGTTGTTCACGATCAGCGGGCCGCCGGAGTCGCCGTTGCAGGTGGCCGTGGTGCCCGAGTCGCTGCCGGTCGCGGGGTTGCCCGCGCAGACCATGTGACCCGCGATGAACTCACTGCCGTAGGCGCCGGAGCACGTGCTGTCGGACTGGATCGGCAGGGTCGCCGTCCTGAGCGTCTGCGAGATGTCCTGGCTGGTGGAGCTGGTGCGGCCCCAGCCGTAGACCTTGGCGCTCGTGCCGGCCGCGTAGGACGCCGTGTCGGTCGACGTCGTCATGCGGATCGGCGTGGCCCTGACCGGGTTCGCCAGGGTCAGTACGGCGATGTCGTTGTCGATGGCCGTCGCGTTGTACGACGGGTGGTTCCACTGCCGCCAGACACCGGAGACCGTGCCGCCGTGCAGGTCGGTGTTGCCGGAGGTGTCGGTGGTGGGCAGTTGGTCGGTGCCGGTGACGATGGACCCGTGGGCGTGCCAGTCGAAGCCCTTGACGCAGTGCGCGGCGGTCAGGATCTTCGTCGGCGCCACCACGGCACCGCCGCAGAAGAAGCCGACGTCGTCAGAGGTGTCGGTGGTGCCCTTGTCGTCGTAGTACCAGAGCTGGGCCATCCACGGCGCCGAGGTGATGGTCGTGGTGGTACCACCGATGATCATCGGGCTGACGGTGCCGGTGCCGGACGTCGTGGACGAGGACGACGGGGCCGACGGGGACGGCGAAGAAGACGAGGCCGACGAAGAAGACGAGGCCGACGAAGAAGACGCGGAAGCCGTCCCGCCGGTCTTCGTGTCCTTGGTCCTCGAGGCCTTCTTGAAGTCCTTGTCGGTGGCGAGCGCGCCCGCGACGCGGTCCGTCAGCTCGGTGAGCGAGGCGGAGCTGGTGGCCGGCTTGACGGTCGGCGAGGCCGAGGCCGTCGAGGCACCGGCGGAGGTGGTCAGCAGCGCGGCGGCGACGGCCGCGGCGACACCGGCGGCGGCGACGGGCAGGCCGATGCGTATCCGGCGTCTGTGCCGACCGGCGCGGGGCAGAGGTGTGGACAAAGAGTCCCCCATGGAGCGATGAGTCAGAAGGGGCACGTGATGCGCACCCGTACCTCTCAGCGCCAAAGGGCCGCCCCCCGTCACCGATTGACGGGGGGCGGCCCTCTCTCCTGCCCGGTCTCTACCGATTAGTCGCCGTTGCCGGGTGTCGGCGTCGTCTTCTGAATCTGCATCAGGAACTCGACGTTCGACTTGGTCTGCTTCATCTTGTCCAGCAGCAGCTCGATCGCCTGCTGCTGGTCGAGCGCGTGCAGCACACGACGCAGCTTCCAGACGATGCCCAGCTCCTCGGCACCCAGCAGGATCTCCTCCTTACGGGTACCGGAGGCGTCCACGTCCACGGCCGGGAAGATCCGCTTGTCCGCCAGCTTGCGGTCGAGCTTCAGCTCCATGTTGCCCGTGCCCTTGAACTCCTCGAAGATCACCTCGTCCATGCGGGACCCGGTGTCCACGAGAGCCGTGGCCAGGATGGTCAGCGAACCGCCGTCCTCGATGTTCCGCGCCGCACCGAAGAACCGCTTCGGCGGGTACAGCGCGGTGGAGTCGACACCACCGGACAGGATGCGGCCGGAGGCCGGAGCCGCCAGGTTGTAGGCGCGGCCCAGACGCGTGATCGAGTCGAGCAGCACGACGACGTCGTGGCCCAGCTCCACCAGGCGCTTGGCGCGCTCGATGGCGAGCTCGGCGACCGTGGTGTGGTCCTCGGCCGGACGGTCGAAGGTCGAGGAGATGACCTCGCCCTTGACCGACCGCTGCATGTCGGTGACCTCTTCCGGACGCTCGTCGACGAGGACGACCATCAGGTGGCACTCGGGGTTGTTGTGCGTGATCGCGTTGGCGATCGCCTGCATGATCATGGTCTTGCCGGTCTTCGGCGGGGCCACGATCAGACCGCGCTGGCCCTTACCGATCGGCGAGACCAGGTCGATGATGCGGGTGGTGAGCACGCCCGGGTCCGTCTCCAGACGGAGCCGGTCCTGCGGGTAGAGCGGGGTCAGCTTGTTGAACTCCGGGCGGCCACGGCCGTGTTCGGGCGCCATGCCGTTGACGGAGTCGAGGCGGACCAGTGCGTTGAACTTCTCGCGGCGCTCGCCCTCCTTCGGCTGACGGACCGCACCCGTGACGTGGTCGCCCTTGCGCAGGCCGTTCTTGCGGACCTGGGCGAGGGAGACGTACACGTCGTTCGGGCCCGGCAGGTAGCCGGAGGTCCGGATGAAGGCGTAGTTGTCGAGGATGTCCAGGATGCCCGCGACCGGGATCAGGACGTCGTCCTCGGCGAGCTGCGGCTCGGCGACGTCGTCGCGGCCACGGCGGCCACGGCGGTCCCGGTAGCGGCCGCGACGGCCCCGGCGGCCGCCCTCGAAGTCGTCGTCGTCCTGCTGGCGGTCCTGGCGGTCCTGGCGGCCGCCCTGCGGCTGGCCCTGCGGCTGGCGCTGCTGGCCGCCCTGCTCGTCGCCCTTGCCACGGCGGTCACGGTCCCGGTCGCGGTCCCGGCCGCGCTCACGGCGGTCGCGGCGGCCACGGCCATCGCCGTCACCGGCGTCGCCCTTGGCGGCCTCGCCCTGCG
>NZ_JBEPBF010000095.1:0-40038 GCF_040298985.1 Streptomyces sp. NPDC001093
CGGCCGTCCGCGCGGCCGCCCGCCAGGTACTGGACGAGGCCGCCCGGCTCGTCCCGCCGCTCGAACTGGACTACCTGGCGCTCGTCGACCCGTCCGACTTCACCGAGATCGGCGACGACTTCACCGGCGAGGCCGTCCTCGCCGTCGCCGCCCGGGTCGGCACGACCCGGCTGATCGACAACCTTCCCTTGACCTTTGGAGCCGCCTCGTGACCAGCACAGGCACCAGCACCGGCATACGACTGCACGCGCCCGCCCCGGGCTGGGCCATCTCTGCGGACGTGGTCGTCGTCGGCTCCGGCGTGGCAGGCCTGACCGCGGCCCTGCGCTGCCAGGCCGCGGGCCTGACGACGGTCGTCGTCACCAAGGCCCGCCTGGACGACGGCTCCACGCGGTGGGCCCAGGGAGGCATCGCGGCCGCCCTCGGCGAGGGCGACACGCCCGAGCAGCACCTGGAGGACACCCTGGTGGCCGGCGTGGGCCTGTGTGACGAGGAGGCCGTGCGGATCCTCGTCACCGAGGGCCCCGACGCGGTACGGCGCCTCATCTCCACCGGAGCCCACTTCGACACCGACGGCGAGGGCGACATCCACCTCACCCGCGAGGGCGGCCACCACCGGCGCCGGATCGTGCACGCGGGCGGCGACGCGACCGGCGCGGAGGTCTCCCGGGCGCTCGTGGAGGCGGTACGCGCGCGTGGGCTGCACACCATCGAGAACGCGCTCGTGCTGGACCTGCTGACCGACGCCGACGGCCGTACGGCGGGCGTCACGCTGCACGTGATGGGCGAGGGCCAGCACGACGGCGTGGGCGCCGTGCACGCCCCCGCGGTGGTGCTCGCGACCGGGGGCATGGGCCAGGTCTTCTCCGCGACCACCAACCCGTCGGTGTCGACCGGCGACGGCGTGGCGCTGGCGCTGCGCGCGGGCGCCGAGGTCTCCGACCTGGAGTTCGTGCAGTTCCACCCGACCGTGCTGTTCCTCGGTCCGGACGCCGAGGGCCAGCAGCCGCTGGTCTCCGAGGCGGTGCGCGGCGAGGGTGCCCACCTGGTCGACGCCGACGGGGTGCGTTTCATGGCCGGGCAGCACGAACTGGCCGAGCTGGCGCCCCGGGACATCGTCGCCAAGGGCATCCTGCGGCGGATGCTGGAGCAGGGCGCCGAGCACATGTACCTCGACGCCCGGCACTTCGGCGCCGAGATGTGGGAGCAGCGTTTCCCGACCATCCTGGCCGCCTGCCGCGCCAACGGGATCGACCCGCTCACCGAGCCCATCCCGATCGCCCCGGCCGCCCACTACGCCTCCGGAGGCGTGCGCACCGACGCCCGGGGCCGGACGACCGTGCCGGGCCTGTACGCGTGCGGCGAGGTCGCCTGCACCGGCGTGCACGGCGCCAACCGGCTCGCCTCCAACAGCCTCCTCGAAGGCCTCGTCTACGCCGAGCGGATCGCCGCCGACATCATCGCCGCGCGGGCACAGAACGGCCTACACGCGCGCGTGCCCGTACCGGTCGAGCACCCCGAGACGCCCGCGCACCCGCTGCTCGCCCCCGAGACCCGGTTCGCCATCCAGCGGATCATGACCGAGGGCGCCGGCGTGCTGCGCTCGGAGGAGTCCCTCGCCCGGGCCGCCGAACAGCTGCAGCAACTGCACACGGAGGCCCGCGACGCCCTCGACGAGAACGGCAAGACCGCGGAGCCCGGCGTGGACACCTGGGAGGCCACCAACCTCCTGTGCGTCGGCCGCGTCCTGGTCGCCGCCGCGCGGCTGCGCGAGGAGACCCGCGGCTGCCACTGGCGCGAGGACCACGCCGAGCGCGACGACGCCCACTGGCGCCGGCACATCGTCGTGCGGCTGAACCCCGACCGCTCGCTGGCCGTGCACACCACCGACACCGCAGACTTCCCCCCTACCCGGTAACACCCAGCGCCTCAGGAGCAGTGACAGACGTGAGCACCGACGACCTTCCCCTCGCCCCGACCGGTGGCTGCGGCGACGGCTGCGCCTGTAGCGCGGACGGCGACGAGGAGTACCTGGAGAGCGGGCTCGACCCCGCGCTCGCCGAGCTGCTGGCCGCCGCCGGGCTCGACCCGATCGAGGTCGAGGACATCGCCAATGTCGCCATCCAGGAGGACCTGGACGGTGGCGTGGACGTGACGACCGTCTCGACCATCCCGGAGGACGCCACCGCCACCGGCGACTTCACCGCGCGCGAGGGGGGCGTCGTGGCGGGCCTCAGGGTCGCCGAGGCCGTGCTCTCCGTGGTCTGCACGGACGAGTTCGAGGTCGAGCGGCACGTCGAGGACGGCGACCGCGTCGAGGCCGGGCAGAAGCTGCTGTCGGTCACCACGCGGACGCGTGACCTGCTGACGGCCGAGCGCAGCGCGCTGAACATCCTGTGCCGCCTGTCCGGCATCGCGACCGCCACGCGCGCGTGGGCGGACGCGCTGGAGGGCACCAAGGCCAGGGTCCGGGACACCCGCAAGACGACCCCGGGTCTGCGCTCGCTGGAGAAGTTCGCCGTCCGATGCGGCGGCGGCGTCAACCACCGTATGTCGCTGTCCGACGCGGCTCTGGTGAAGGACAACCACGTGGTCGCCGCCGGCGGCGTCGCGCAGGCCTTCAAGGCCGTACGGGAGGCCTTCCCGGAGGTGCCGATCGAGGTCGAGGTCGACACCCTGCACCAGCTGCGCGAGGTAGTCGAGGCGGGAGCGGACCTGATCCTCCTGGACAACTTCACGCCCGACGAGTGCGCGGAGGCCGTCGGGATCGTCCGCGGCCGGGCCCTGCTGGAGGCCTCCGGCCGGCTCACGCTCGACATCGCGCGCGTGTACGCCGACACGGGCGTGGACTTCCTGGCCGTCGGCGCGCTCACCCACTCCTCGCCGATCCTGGACATCGGCCTCGACCTGCGCGAGGCGGAGTAACCGCGATGCTCCTCACGATCGACGTCGGCAACACGCACACCGTCCTCGGCCTGTTCGACGGCGAGGACATCGTCGAGCACTGGCGCATCTCCACGGACGCGCGCCGCACGGCGGACGAGCTGGCGGTGCTGCTCCAGGGTCTGATGGGCATGCACCCGCTGCTCGGCGAGGAGCTGGGCGACGGCATCGACGGCATCGCGATCTGCGCGACCGTCCCGTCGGTGCTGCACGAGCTGCGCGAGGTCACCCGGCGCTACTACGGTGACGTTCCCGCCGTCCTGGTCGAGCCGGGCGTGAAGACGGGCGTGCCGATCCTCACCGACAACCCCAAGGAGGTCGGCGCGGACCGGATCATCAACGCGGTCGCGGCCGTCGACCTGTACGGCGGCCCGGCGATCGTCGTCGACTTCGGTACGGCGACCACGTTCGACGCGATCTCCGCGCGTGGGGAGTACGTCGGCGGGGTCATCGCGCCCGGCATCGAGATCTCCGTGGAGGCACTCGGCGTCAAGGGTGCGCAGCTGCGGAAGATCGAGGTGGCCCGGCCGCGCAGCGTGATCGGCAAGAACACGGTGGAGGCCATGCAGGCCGGCATCGTGTACGGCTTCGCGGGGCAGGTCGACGGGGTCGTCAGCCGGATGGCGCGCGAGCTGGCCGACGACCCGGACGACGTGACGGTGATCGCCACGGGCGGGCTCGCGCCGATGGTGCTGGGGGAGTCGTCCGTGATCGACGAGCACCAGCCCTGGCTGACGCTGATCGGGCTGCGGCTGGTGTACGAGCGGAACGTGTCGCGGCTGTGAGGTGACCGGCGCCTGTGCGGGGCGCCGGTTCTCGCACCCGGTTTTTCGCACCCGGTTTTGCGCGCCCGGGTTTCCCTCCCCGCGTTCCCCTTACGGTTTCCCGCCCGGTTCCCCCGCTCCACGCGCGCGTGCCGTAGCCCCGGTCGAGGGAAACCGGGAGCGACACGCGGCGAAAAATCATCCCGATCCGTCACTTTTGTCCGATTAGCGGTAGCGTCGCCGCATGCCCACGCCATACGGATCCCGCGGCGGCATGGCGTTCGGCGTGGAGGAGCTGCGTGTGCTCCGCCGCGCCCTCGCCCTCGCCCTTCACCCCGGCCAAGCGTCCGCCGAGGACGTCAAGGACTGCTACCGGCTCGCCGAGTCGCTCGACGAGGCGCAGCGCGAGGGGGCGAGACTGCGCGCGTTCCTGGTGGCCGACCTCGGCCGGTACCGGGCGGCGCTGCCGGGTACCGCCGCCGGCTACCTCACCCTCCTGGAGGAGGCGCTGGGGGCCGGGCACCGGCCGACGCCGGACGATCTTGCCGCGCTGCGGGCGCTGCGCGGCAACCCGGTCGCGGCGGCGCTGCTGGACCGTTGCCAGGCGCTGGCGGAGCACGACGTACGAGCCCGGTTCGCGCAGGGCGCGCGCAGGGTGCCGGCACCCGCCGTACCGCCCTCGCGCACCCGCCTGCTGGCCCTTCAGGGCGGCGGAGGGGCGTGCGGGGTGTTCCAGGCCGAGGAACAGGCCGGAGAGCCTCAGAAGCCCGTCCAGAAGCCTCCGCAGAAGCCGGCGCCGAAACCCGCACCGACGCCCGGGGAGCGGCCCGGCACGGAGCCGGCGGCGCCGAAGCGGCCCATTCCGACGCCGGGCGAGGTCTTCCCCCGCCGCAAGCCCACGCCTCCTCAGAGCCCGGCCGAAACCCGCCAACTGGCCGCCGGCTGACCGCCTACGGCCCACGGCCGGAACCCGCGTTCCCACCCGCACCGCCGGTACGGCAGTCACGGCCGGGTGGTGTGTGCGCACCCCGCGCCTTCCGGGTGTCGTCCCGTGGCTACTCTGGTGGGCATGGACTACGTCTCCGCGCTCGTGCCTCCGGTCGTGATGGCCGTGTTCTTCATCGGTGTGGTCAGGGTGATCGTGAAGACCCAGGGCGGAGCCGCCAAGGCCAAGGAGGACGCGGCCGTCGACGCCGCCCTCGCGCGCGCGGAGAGCGTGGGCAAGGCCTCCGCCGGCGGCGACGCCTGAGTCTGCCCGCCGGACCTCGCTCCCTTCCGCGCACCTGCCCGCGGCTCTCGCCGTCACTGTGCGCTATCGCCGTACGACTTCGGGCTGTGCGCCCTTTTTGTTCCGGTTCATGGGTTTAGTGCACGTCCGGCACGCCATTGCCCGGATCTCCCACTATTGTTCTGAGCTGTGCCTCGCCCATTGGGAGAACTCGAAGACGCGGTCATGACGCGGGTGTGGAAGTGGAACCGCCCGGTGACCGTTCGAGAAGTCCTGGAAGACCTCCAGCAGGAACGCTCCATCGCGTACACCACCGTGATGACCGTTTTGGACAATCTCCATCAGAAGGGCTGGGTGCGCCGCGAGGCGGAAGGGCGGGCCTATCGATATGAGGCCGTCTCCACGCGAGCCGCGTACGCCGCCGCCCTCATGAACGACGCCTGGTCGCAGAGCGACAACCCGGCCGCCGCTCTTGTCGCCTTCTTCGGCATGATGAGCGAGGAACAGCGCCAGGCCCTCCGGGACGCCGTACGCATCGTCCAGGGCCCGGAAACCGTTCAAGCCCCGGAAGCGCGGCAACAGCAAGCCGCACAACAGGAAGCCCCGGAACAGGAAGCGCCCGAAGCCCGGGAAGAGGAGAACCCCGGCTCGGCGCCGGACGCGGACGGGCGATAGCGTCCGCTCATGTCAGCAGAGCGTCCCGAAGTCTCCGCAAAAGCCATCACGGTCCGGCGCGCCCGGACCAGCGATGTCCCGGCCGTGCGCCGCCTCCTCGACGCCTACGTCCGCGACCGCATCCTGCTCGACAAAGCCACGGTCACGCTTTACGAGGACATCCAGGAGTTCTGGGTCGCGGAACGTGACGACAACGCCGAGGTGGTCGGCTGCGGTGCGCTGCACGTCATGTGGGAGGACCTCGCGGAAGTCCGCACTCTCGCGGTGAAGCCCGGCCTCAAGGGCGCCGGCGTCGGCCATCAGTTGCTGGGGAAGTTGCTGCAGACCGCGCGCTGGCTCGGCGTTCGCCGGGTTTTCTGCCTGACCTTCGAAGTGGACTTCTTCGGGAAGCACGGCTTCGTGGAGATCGGGGAGACACCGGTCGACACCGATGTGTACGCGGAGCTGTTGCGTTCCTATGACGAGGGCGTCGCGGAGTTCCTGGGTCTCGAACGAGTGAAACCGAACACCTTGGGCAACAGCCGGATGCTTCTGCATCTGTGATCGTCATTGCCCAGGTGCCCTATGTCCGAAACGCGCATGTTTCCGGACGGGGCCGCTCCGTCGGCCCTCTCCCAGGGGTTTGTGTTTTTCCGGCAAAAGCGGTTTGCTTTCCGACGTACTGCAGTACTGCATATAACAGGGGCGGCGAAACGGCGGACACCGCGCAGCCCCGGTCCTCAACGTTATCGATGAAAGGAAATCCGGTGGCACAGAAGGTTCAGGTCCTTCTTGTCGACGACCTCGACGGCGGCGAGGCGGACGAGACCGTGACGTTCGCGCTGGACGGCAAGACGTACGAGATCGATCTCACGACCGGCAATGCGGACAAGCTGCGCGGCCTTCTCGACCCGTACGTGAAGGGCGGGCGCCGCACCGGTGGCCGTGCGTCGGGCGGACGCGGAAAGGCGCGTGCCGCTTCCGGTGGCAGCCAGGACACCGCGGCGATCCGCGCCTGGGCGAAGGAGAACGGTTACGAGGTCAATGACCGCGGTCGGGTTCCCGCATCCATTCGCGAGGCCTACGAGAAGGCCAACGGCTGATCCCGCCGACAGGCGGCCGGCAGTCCCGTGCGCGGGCGCCGCAGCCGGACGCGGTGACACTGCGCTGCCACCGTGTCCAGCAGTCGTACGAGATCGGGGGCGCTCCTCTCGCGCCCCATGGCCGGCATCGCCGGCAGCGAGGCCTCGACCTCGCATCCGGGCCCAGGGGGCCGCAGCCATACGGCGGCCCCCTGCACGGACCCGGGGCGCACGCCCCCTTCGGACACGTTCGTCGGGGGGACCGGTGCCCCCATCGCGTCGCCCGCCCCCAGGACCCGCAGGTCGAGGGCCACGGCGCTCCACTCCAGCCAGTCCAGCAGCCCCGGCAGCTCCTCCGCGCTGCCCGCGGCCACCAGCAGCTCCATCCGGTCGCCCCGAAGGGCCACCGGAGAGCCCGGCGCGAGATGCCGGAGCGCCCCCGCGCCCGCCTCGGCCGGCACGTCCAGGACGTCGAATCGCACCCCCGTGAGCAACCGCAGCGGCCGTCCGGGCACTGTCGCCCAGCCCAGATCGTTCTCATACCAGTGCCGGACCCGGGTATCCGGGACATCTGGGACATCCGGAAGATCACCGAGGTCCGGTACGTCCGGATCCAGCGGGCGACGGGGAAGAGGAACTGTTGAGGCCATGGGGACCGAGCCAACCATGCCAAGGGCAACCGCCGGAGCGACCGGGAGGTTACGCTGGGTGTGAGATCGATCGCGCAGAGTGCCGAAAGAGGGGGCGCGCGGGGGTGCGGGGAGGCGCAAGGTTGTTCGCCCATAGCGGAGGGAACCGGTGCGCGCCGCATGGAGTGTCAGTCCCAGCGGGTAAGACATGCCTAGTGGGAGGGGGCGACACGCAGGACGGCCCGTCTCACGTTCGCCATCGGCGTACTGACGATGGGGGTAACTGCCTGGCCTGCGGGAACATCGTCTCGCACCATCGGGTTGGAGCAGATGTCGGCGTCAGGGGTCAGGAGGCCATCGACGGTGTCGGCAGTTGGAATGAGCGGTCCCCGCTTGCGGGACTAAGCTGCGGAAGGACAGGGAGGGGAAGTTCCCCCCACTGCCTGACCGCTCTGAGGAGCGATTAACGATGTTCGAGAGGTTCACCGACCGCGCGCGGCGGGTTGTCGTCCTGGCTCAGGAAGAAGCCCGGATGCTCAACCACAACTACATCGGCACCGAGCACATCCTCCTGGGTCTCATCCACGAGGGCGAAGGTGTCGCCGCTAAGGCCCTGGAGAGCCTCGGCATTTCGCTTGAGGCGGTCCGCCAGCAGGTGGAGGAGATCATCGGTCAGGGCCAGCAGGCCCCGTCCGGGCACATCCCCTTCACCCCCCGTGCCAAGAAGGTCCTGGAGCTGTCGCTCCGCGAGGCCCTTCAGCTGGGCCACAACTACATCGGCACGGAGCACATCCTGCTCGGCCTGATCCGCGAGGGCGAGGGCGTCGCCGCCCAGGTCCTGGTCAAGCTGGGCGCAGACCTCAACCGGGTGCGGCAGCAGGTCATCCAGCTGCTCTCCGGTTACCAGGGCAAGGAGACCGCCACCGCGGGCGGCCCGGCCGAGGGCACCCCCTCGACCTCTCTCGTCCTGGACCAGTTCGGCCGGAACCTCACCCAGGCCGCTCGTGAGTCCAAGCTCGACCCGGTCATCGGGCGCGAGAAGGAGATCGAGCGGGTCATGCAGGTGCTGTCCCGCCGTACCAAGAACAACCCGGTGCTGATCGGTGAGCCCGGCGTCGGCAAGACCGCCGTCGTCGAGGGCCTCGCCCAGGCCATCGTCAAGGGCGAGGTGCCCGAGACGCTCAAGGACAAGCACCTCTACACGCTGGACCTCGGCGCCCTGGTCGCCGGCTCCCGCTACCGCGGTGACTTCGAGGAGCGCCTGAAGAAGGTGCTCAAGGAGATCCGCACCCGCGGCGACATCATCCTGTTCATCGACGAGCTGCACACGCTGGTCGGTGCGGGTGCCGCCGAGGGCGCCATCGACGCGGCTTCCATCCTGAAGCCGATGCTGGCCCGCGGCGAGCTGCAGACCATCGGTGCGACCACGCTGGACGAGTACCGCAAGCACCTGGAGAAGGACGCGGCCCTGGAGCGCCGCTTCCAGCCCATCCAGGTCGCCGAGCCGTCCCTGCCGCACACCATCGAGATCCTCAAGGGTCTCCGTGACCGGTACGAGGCGCACCACCGCGTCTCCATCACCGACGAGGCCCTCGTCCAGGCGGCCACCCTGGCCGACCGGTACATCTCCGACCGCTTCCTGCCGGACAAGGCGATCGACCTGATCGACGAGGCCGGTTCCCGGATGCGCATCCGCCGGATGACCGCTCCGCCGGACCTGCGCGAGTTCGACGAGAAGATCGCCGCCGTCCGCCGGGACAAGGAGTCCGCGATCGACTCGCAGGACTTCGAGAAGGCCGCCTCCCTGCGCGACAAGGAGAAGCAGCTCCTCGCCGCCAAGACCAAGCGGGAGAAGGAGTGGAAGGCCGGCGACATGGACGTCGTCGCCGAGGTCGACGGCGAGCTGATCGCCGAGGTGCTGGCCACGGCCACGGGCATCCCGGTCTTCAAGCTCACCGAGGAGGAGTCCAGCCGCCTGCTGCGCATGGAGGACGAGCTCCACAAGCGGGTCATCGGCCAGGTGGACGCCGTCAAGGCGCTGTCGAAGGCGATCCGCCGTACGCGCGCGGGCCTGAAGGACCCGAAGCGTCCGGGTGGTTCGTTCATCTTCGCCGGCCCGTCCGGTGTCGGTAAGACCGAGCTGTCCAAGGCGCTCGCCGAGTTCCTCTTCGGCGACGAGGACGCGCTGATCTCCCTCGACATGTCGGAGTTCAGCGAGAAGCACACGGTGTCGCGTCTCTTCGGTTCCCCGCCCGGATACGTGGGGTACGAAGAGGGCGGCCAGCTGACCGAGAAGGTCCGCCGCAAGCCGTTCTCCGTCGTCCTCTTCGACGAGGTCGAGAAGGCTCACCCGGACATCTTCAACTCGCTGCTGCAGATCCTGGAGGACGGTCGCCTGACCGACTCCCAGGGCCGGGTCGTGGACTTCAAGAACACGGTCATCATCATGACGACCAACCTCGGCACGCGGGACATCTCCAAGGGCTTCAACCTGGGCTTCGCCGCCGCGGGTGACACGAAGACCAACTACGAGCGCATGAAGAACAAGGTGTCGGACGAGCTCAAGCAGCACTTCCGCCCCGAGTTCCTCAACCGCGTGGACGACGTGGTCGTCTTCCCGCAGCTGACGCAGCAGGACATCCTGCGGATCGTCGACCTGATGATCAGCAAGGTGGACGAGCGCCTGAAGGACCGGGACATGGGCATCGAGCTCTCCCAGTCCGCCAAGGAGCTGCTGGCCAAGAAGGGTTACGACCCGGTGCTGGGCGCGCGTCCGCTGCGCCGCACGATCCAGCGCGAGGTCGAGGACACGCTCTCGGAGAAGATCCTCTTCGGCGAGCTGCGTCCCGGTCACATCGTGGTCGTGGACACCGAGGGCGAGGGCGACGCCCAGACCTTCACCTTCCGCGGCGAGGAGAAGTCGGCACTGCCGGACGTCCCGCCGATCGAGCAGGCGGCCGGCGGTGCGGGGCCGAATCTGAGCAAGGAGGCGTAAGCCTCCGGCGGAACAGCCGAACGAAAGGGGGCCGGTGCTGCCAGCACCGGCCCCCTCTCGCATGCCTGCGAAAGCCGTGGCCTACGACAACTGCCCGTTGTAGTCCGGCAGTTTGAAGGTCTTCTCGGCGTGGCCGCCGGAGAGGTCGGTGGCGCTGTTGCCGATGTTCGCGATGATGGTGTAGCCCTTGTTCTCGATGTCGACGCGCTGGGCGGTCTTGTAGGCGGCGACATCCTTGAACAGGTCGAACAGGCCGCGCACATAGAGGCCGGAGACGTCGTAGCCGTCGTATTCGAGGTTGTACTCGGTGGGCAGGTAGATGATGCCCGGGCGGGCCGTGACGAAGAACAGCGAGACGCCGTGCTCCTGGGCGTACTTCGCGACGTTCAGGACGGGCTTGTTGGCCGGCTGCGGGTAGCTGAAGCCGAAGTCGGTCTCCAGCGTGGTGTTGTCGATGTCGAAGACGATCGCCTGCTTCTCGCCCGGCTTCGCGTCGGCGATCCGCTCCTTCACGTACGGCAGGGCCTGGTCCATCACGGCCTGGCAGTCCTTCTGCCAGGTGGCGTAGTCGACCTTGGCGGCGGAACTGCTGGTGGTCGCCGTGTCGTCCGCTGCCTGGGCCGGGGCGGCCATCGCGGCCAGGGCGGCCACGGAGACGGCGGTTGCGGATATACGGAGCGCCCAGGGGCGTCTGGTCATCGGTGGGGGTCCTCTCACGTCCGTACGTGTACCTGAAATGTCAGGGGCATGATCTGAGGTGAGGGTGGCGTGAGGGGAACCGTAGGGTTACTGAACGGTAGGTGGCCAGAGGTGTGCGTCACATTTCCCTCTGCCGCCGGTGTGCGGGCCCGGCGGCAAGCCGCACACGTGACATCGGCTGCCAAGGATTGGACTTCAACTCCGGGGCCCGCACCCGCACTTCGTGTGCGGCAAGCGCGTCGGCCTCCGGGTCAGTCCTGCCGACCGGCGTGCCGGTGCGCCTGGGTGACGAGGTCCAGGGCGACTTCGAGCACGGCCTCGCGCCTCTTCTCGGAGTCGCCTTCGAGGTCCTGCATCAGGAACATCCCCGCGTGCAGGGTGAACATCGCGCTGACCGAGCGCACCTGGTCGACGAGTTCGGCCTCCGGGTCGATGAGGATGTCCCGCAGTTCGCGCATCCGGTCCTTGAAGATGTCACCGATGCGCAGGTCCCGGACGGTGCCCTGGTTGTCGTGCATGAAGCGGAAGAGCGGTTCGGCGCCGGTCAGCACGAGGCTGTAGCGCCGCATCATCTCCTGCTTGGTCTCCAGGGTGTGCGGCTGGCTGCGGCCCCACTCGATCAGGTCCCCGATCGGTTTCGTCAGATCCTCGAAGAGGCTGACGATGATCTCTTCCTTCGTCTTGAAGTGGTAGTACAGGGCTGCCTTCGTGACGTCGAGACGCTCGGCGATCTCGCGCAGGGAGGTCTTCTCGTAGCCCTGTTCCGCGAAGAGTTCGAGCGCGACGTCCTGGATGCGCTGGCGGGTGTTGCCGCGGCGCTGCTGCTTGGTGCCGTCCATGGTGACGCCCATCCTCGTACTCCTCGCGCTCCCGCGGAAACTTACTTGACGCCCGGCTAGTGGCAGGTCTACTTTTCCAGTGTAGTGAACTAGCCGGGCGGCAAGTAAGTGGCCGCCGTGGGGGAATGGGAAGAGATGGCGGACACGGTCGAAAGCGTCATGGACAGCAAACCGGAGGGCAAACAGCCCAAGAGCGTGCGGGTGGTCCTGCTCGCCCTCATGATCGCGATGATGCTCGCGATGCTCGACAACATGATCGTGGGTACGGCGATGCCGACGATCGTGGGCGATCTGGGTGGCCTGGCACACCTGTCCTGGGTGGTCACCGGCTACACCCTGGCCACCGCGGCCTCCACCCCGATCTGGGGCAAGGTCGGTGACATGTACGGGCGCAAGGGCTCCTTCCTCACCTCGATCGTGATCTTCCTGATCGGCTCGGCCCTCAGCGGCATGGCCCAGAACATGGGCGAGCTCATCGGCTTCCGGGCCGTGCAGGGCCTGGGCGCCGGCGGTCTGATGGTCGGCGTCATGGCGATCATCGGCGATCTGATCCCGCCGCGGGAGCGCGGCAAGTACACCGGCATGATGGCCGGCGTCATGGCGCTCGCGATGATCGGCGGCCCCCTGGTCGGCGGCACCATCACCGACAACTGGGGCTGGCGCTGGTCCTTCTACATCAACCTGCCGCTCGGTGCCGTGGCTCTGGCCCTGGTCAGCGCCGTGCTGCACCTGCCCAAGAAGCGGGCGCGGGCGCGCATCGACTACCAGGGCGTCGCCCTGCTGACCATCGGCATCACCGCGATCGTGCTGGTCACCACCTGGGGCGGCACCGAGTACGCCTGGACCTCCGCCCGGATCATGGAGCTGACCAGCATCGGCGTCGTCGCGCTGATCGGCTTCGTGTGGTGGCAGGCCAGGGCCGCCGAGCCGGTCGTACCGCTGCACATGTTCCGCAGCCGCAACTTCACCCTGATGTCCGTCATCGGCTTCATCACCGGCTTCGTGATGTTCGGCGCCACGCTCTACCTGCCGCTCTACCAGCAGTCGGTGCAGGGTGCCTCCGCGACCAACTCCGGTCTGCTGCTCCTGCCGATGCTCGGCGCGATGCTCGTGACCTCGATGGTCGCGGGCCGGGTCACCACCAACAGCGGCCGCTACAAGATCTTCCCGATCGTCGGCGGTGCACTGATGATCGTCGGGCTGTATCTGCTCTCGATGATGGACACGGGTACGACCCGGCTGACCTCCGGCATCTACATGGCGGTGCTGGGTCTGGGCATGGGCTGCCTGATGCAGATCACCATGCTGGTGGCGCAGAACAGCGTGGAGATGAAGGACATGGGCGTCGCGTCCTCGTCCACGACCCTCTTCCGCACGCTCGGCTCCTCCTTCGGTGTGGCCATCATGGGCGCGCTGTTCAACAACCGCGTCCAGCACGTCATGGCCGAGCGGGCCGGCTCGGTGGGCTCCAGGATCACCGAGAAGTCCGCGCAGCTGGACGCGAAGCACCTGAAGCAGCTGCCCGCGGTGGCGCGGGAGGCGTACCAGCACGCGGTGTCCGCCGGCACCCACTCGGCGTTCCTGCTGGGCGCCGGGATCGCGGTGATCGTGCTGGTCGCGGCGCTGTTCGTGAAGGAGGTGCCGCTCAAGAGCGGGGCGCCTTCGGCGGAGAGCGGCGAGGACGCGGCTCCGATGCAGGTCGTCGAGGCCGTCTGAGCCCGGCCTGCGTCTGAGCCCCGCCTGTACCGAAGACCCCGGGTCGGTGTCCGCCCCCGGGGTCTTTGCTTTGCCTGTCCGAGCTGGTCAGCGCCGTTGTCAGTGCCCCGTGTGACCATCGACCACATGGACAAGGTGCGGCGGCTGCGTCTGGCCAAGGACGCGATGGACCGGGACTGGGCGGACCCCGGTCTCGATCTGGACGCCGTGGCGGCGTGCGCCGGGTACTCGCGGTATCACTTCCTGCGGGCCTTCAAGGAGGTCTACGGCGAGACGCCGGGCCAGTATCTGACCCACCGCCGGATCGAGCGGGCCGAGGAGATGCTGCGCTGTGCCAACCTCACCGTGACCGAGATCTGCACACTGGTCGGCTTCAGCAGCCTCGGCACGTTCTCCGCCCGCTTCAAGGCCCGCACCGGGCTCACCCCGAGCGAGTACCGCGCACGGCACGTGGGGCGCGGGGCCTCGCTGATACCCGGGTGCTACGCCATGCTCTGGGCCGGCGGATTCAGCACCGCAAGATCGGAGAAGCGCTCCGGGGCCGGCCCTGCCTACGGTGACGAAGGGGAGTCCGCCCCGGCGGACGGTACCGCCGACGTCATCAGCACCACCGACAGGAGAGCAGATCCATGATCAAGGGGCTTGCCATCACGACCGTCTGGGTCCTGGACCAGGACCGGGCCAAGGAGTTCTACACCCAGAAGCTGGGTCTCGAGGTCCGTACGGACATGACCATGGGGGAGGGCGGCATGCGCTGGCTCACCGTCGGCGCCCCCGGCCAGCCCGACGTGGAGCTGACGCTCATGGTGCCGGGGCCGCCCGCGATGGACCCCGAGTCCGCCGAGATGATGCGCAAGCTCGTCGCCAAGGGGGCGCTCGGCGCCGGCGTGCTGGCGACGGACGACATCCACGGCGACTACAAGAAGCTCAAGGAGCGCGGGGTGGAGTTCCTTCAGGAGCCCCAGGAGCGGCCGTACGGCACGGAGGCGCTCTTCCGGGACGACTCCGGCAACTGGTTCTCCTTCACCCAGCGGCGGGAGGGAGGCCTGGACCTGGAGCGGGACTGGGCCTGCTGAGCGCCTGACGGCTCGGGACGGCGCTCAGCCCGCGCCCCCCGACAACGGCAGCGTCGGATAACTGCCCGTGGCGGTGGGCGCGTGTTCCGGCAGCCACAGCACCGCCACCGCACCGTCGGCGGGGACGCCGTCGGGGGCCCCGGCGTGCCGTACGTTGCGGAACGTCAGCCGGGCACCGAGCACCCGGGCCTGGCCCGCGGCGATGGTCAGGCCCAGCCCGTGCCCCGTACCGGCCCGGTCCTTGCTGCCGGTGCGGAAGCGGCTCGGCCCCTCGGCGAGGAGTTCCTCGGGGAAGCCCGGACCGTGGTCGCGGACCCGGATGACCCGGCCCTCGACGGTCACCTCGATCGGCGGCCTGCCGTGCCGGGCGGCGTTGGCGAGCAGGTTGAACAGCACCCGCTCCAGCCGGCGCGGGTCGGTGGTGACCTCCGACTCGTGCACCACCCGTACCTCGATCTCCGGGTCCTTGGCGGCCACGCGCCGGGTGACGAACTCGCCGAGCATGAGGCCCTGCAGCTCCGCCCGCTCCGAGGCGCCGTCCAGGCGGGCCACCTCCAGGACGTCCTCGACGAGCGTGCGCATCGCCTTCGCCCGGTCCAGTACCAGTTCCGTGGGGCGGCCGGGAGGCAGCAGTTCGGCGGCCGTGAGCAGGCCCGTCACAGGGGTGCGCAGCTCGTGCGCGATGTCGGCGGTGACCCGCCGCTCGGCCTCCAGGCGCTGCTGGAGCGCGTCCGCCATGGCGTCCACCGCGCGCGCCAGGTCGTCGGTCTCGTCCCGTACGACCCCGCCGATGGCCTCCCGCACCCGGACGTCGGTCTCGCCCCTGGCGACCTGGTTCGCGGCGGCCGCCGCCTTGCGCAGCCGCCCGGACAGCTGCCCGCCGATCAGCACACCGAGCGCACTGCCGCCGAACACGACCGCGATGGAGCCGATGACCAGCGCCTGGTCGAGGTCCTTCATCACGTCGGTGGAACGGTCGGGCATATGGGTGTGCAGGGACAGCACATGCCCGTCCTTGGTCGGCACGGCCGACCAGATGTCCGGCACCCCGTCGTGGTCGATGACGTCGCTGGCCTTCCTGCCCCGCTCCACCTTCTCGCGCAGTGGCTCCGGCAGCTCGGGGTCGTCGAGCTTGATGTTGGGGAAGTTCGGCCGCCGGCTCGCCTCGTAGTTGTGCTGCGCGTACTGGACGCGCTGGTTGGCCAGGTCGCGTGCGTTGTCGAGCATCGAGACCCGGGCCGCGTTGTGCACGACCAGGCTCAGCACGATCGCCACCAGGCCGGCCACGAGCGCGATCGCCGCGCTGAGCTTCCATCTGAGCCCGGTGTGCAGGCCCGCCCGCTCCATACGCCGGACCGGGTACCGAAGGATCCCCCGCATGCCGCCCCGCTCAGGCCTTCAGCTTGTAGCCGAAGCCGCGGACCGTCTCGATCCGGTCCTGGCCGATCTTCTGGCGCAGCCGCTGCACATGCACGTCCACGACCCGGGTGTCCCCGCCCCAGCCGTAGTCCCAGACCCGCTCCAGCAGCTTGTCACGGGAGAGCACGGTGCCCGGCGCCGAGGAGAATTCCAGCAGCAGCCGCATCTCGGTCGGGGTGAGCGCGACCGGCTGCCCGGCCCTGCGCACCTCCATGCCCTCGGTGTCGATCTCCAGGTCCCCGAAGGTGAGTGCGCCACCGGTCACCGTGTCCTCGGCCGCCTCGGTCCGGTCGCCGCCGCCTGCGTGCCCGAAGCGCCGCAGCACGGCTCGGATCCGCGCGACCAGCACGGCGCCGTCGAACGGCTTGGTCACATAGTCGTCGGCGCCCGCCTCCAGACCGAGGACGACGTCGATGGAGTCGGCGCGCGCCGACAGCATGATCACCGGCACGGTCGACTCGTCCCGGATACGACGGCACAGGCTGACCCCGTCCAGACCGGGGACCATCACGTCCAGCAGCGCGATGTCGGGGCGGTTCGCCCGGAACGCCTCCAGGCCCGAGAGGCCGTCGGGCATGGCGGTGACCGCGAAGCCGTCCCGCTCCAGGGCGAGCTGGGTGGCCTCGCGGATGACGTCGTCGTCCTCGACGAACAGGACGTGGGTCTGGTCTGCCATCCCGGTGCTCTCAGTCCTCGTGTGTGCGTGTGTGGGGGGTCAGTTGTCCGTCGGGGCCGCCGCGTCGCCGCCGGTCCTGCTGTAGTAGGTGTCGTGCCGGTACCGCTCGGCGAACCGGCCCTCCTTCCACCTGTACGTGATCACGGTCTCACGGGACGGGTTCGAGACCTGGTCGTTCGTGTCGTACACCTGCTTGGTCACGGTCAGGTCGGTGCCGTCGATCTCCGAGACGACCGGCGAGTCCTCCGCCTTGAACACATTCTTGTACGTCCCCGCGACGTCCCGGTACACGTAGGTGCCGATGCCCACCCAGTCACCGCAGGCCCACACGTTCACCAGGACGTCGTTGACGGACCCGCCGGTCAGATCGCCGTAGGTCACCTCGACCGGGTAGTTGTCGCCGCTGCACGGCTTCAGCTCCCGCTTCACCGCCGCCGAGACCGCCGGGTCCTTCTTGAGCAGTGAGACCGCGTCCACCTTGCGATAGCCGGTGGTCGGGCTCGGGCTGGGGGAGGCGACGGCTCCCGCGATCGCCGTCGCGTGTGCGGGACCCTCGTCCCGGGTGCCGGTGCCCCCGGTGCCGCACGCGGCGACGAAAAGGCCGATGGCGGTGAGCGCGGCCCCCACCGCGATCACCGCCTGTGAACTGCCTCGGGCCCGGTCGGGCCCGGCCCCGGTCAGGCCGCGCAACGCTCCCGCTCCTCACGCTCCAGCGCGCGTGCGTCCAGATCGCGGGCCTCCAGCTCCTCGCGGAGCCGGGCGAGCGCCCGGTGCAGCGTGCTCTTGACCGTACCGGCCGACATGCCGAGGGCCGCGGCCGTCTCCTCCGTGGACATCTGCTCCCAGTGTCGCAGTACTACAACACTGCGCTGTTTCGGCGCGAGCACTTTCATGACGTCCATCAGCAGGGCCCGGTCGGCGTGCTGCTCGGTGGCGTCGTCCACGGACGCGTCCGGCAGCTGCTCGGTCGGGACCTCCTCCAGCTTGCGCGCCCGCCACCACTCCGTACGGGTGTTGATCATGACCCGGCGCAGATAGGCGTCGGCGAGCCGCTTGTCCGCGATGCCCTCCCAGCGGCCGTACGTCCGCACCAGCGCCGTCTGCAGCAGGTCCTGGGCGTCGACCGGGTCCGGGACCAGCCGGCGCGCGCTGCGCAGCAGCGCGTCCTGCCGTGTGCGGACGTACTCCTCGAACTCGAGCACCTCGCCCTGCGCCATGATCAACCGCCTCCGTTCCCCGTTCACTTCGGCTCCGTGCCTGAAGTCCTGCGTTCGTTCCCCGTGTCCGGTGGTCTGCCGGGCACGGAAAAGAAGTTAGGGAGTGGTTGTCACGGCGCTGTCCGGACCAGCCTGCGGCTAGCAATCGGCTATCCGTCGGTTGTGTAACGGACGTCGGAACGGGGTAAGCGGGCGGCCCGGTATGTCCCTTTATGCAGGCCTTTGTCGAGTTCGTGGTGTCGTAACAGAGCGATGATCGCTGTGACTTGGCTGTCCGTCAGCTGAGCGGCAGCCGGTACAGACCGCCCGGCAGCGGCTCCACCAGACCGTCCGCGACGAGCCCGTCGAGCGCGCGGGCGCGCTGCACCGGCTCGTGCCACACCCGGTCCAACACCGCCTGCGGCACCGGCGCGTGCGCCTCCCGCAGTACGGCGAGCAACTTGCCGCGCACCTGCCGGTCCGTGCCGGCGTACGTCTGCCCGCGGCGCGGCGGGCCCACGTGCTCCGGCTTGCCGGCCAGCCGCCAGGCGCACTGCGCGGCGATCGGACACCGCCCGCACTCCTCGTTCTTCGCCGTGCACACCAGCGCGCCCAGCTCCATGGAGGCCGCGGCCCAGCGCGCGGCCGTCTTCTCGTCCCCGGGGAGCAGCTCACGGGCGAGCCTGCGCTCGGCGGCCGTGGTCGCGTTCGGCGGGTACTGCACCCCCGTGACCGCCCGCGCGAAGACCCGGCGCACATTCGTGTCCAGTACCGGATGCCGCTGCCCGTACGCGAACGAGGCCACCGCGGCGGCCGTGTACTCGCCGATGCCGGGCAGCGCCAGCAGCTGTGCGTGTTCCGTCGGTACGTCGCCGCCGTGCCGTTCCGTTATGGCCACCGCGGCGCCGTGCAGCCGCAGGGCCCGGCGCGGGTAGCCGAGCCGGCCCCAGGCGCGCACCGCCTCGCCCGGCGCCTCCTTCGCCAGGTCCGCGGGACGCGGCCAGCGGATCAGCCACTCCTCGTACACCGGCAGCACCCGGTTGACCGGGGTCTGCTGGAGCATGAACTCGCTGACCATCACGCCCCACGGGCCCGCCTCCGGGCGGCGCCAGGGGAGGTCGCGGGCGTGGGCGTCGAACCAGGCGATCACGGGGGTGTGCAGCTTCTCAGTCATGGCCTTCCGATCCTGCCACGGCTCGGCGTCGATGACGGGTGACGGCGCGGTCACCCAGGGTGGCGAAGAGGGAAGGACCTTGGGGGTCGCGGCAGTTGCCGGAATGATGATCCGGAAAAGTTGGTGCTCGCGCGGCGGGTGGGGCAAGCAGTCACGGGGTTCTCTCGTACAGTTTGCGCCGTGGGATCTCTGCGCAATCCTGTCGGGCCGCTTCCCTCCTCCATCTACTGGCGAAGGAGGGTCGTACTGCTGTCGGTGATCGCCCTGTTGGCGCTGCTGATCACGTGGATCGTCACCGCCGGCGGCGGCGGGGGCGGCAAGCAGAACGCCGGCCGGTCCGACGGCAAGAATCCCGCGCCCACCATCACGCCGGGACCGTCCTCCTCCGGGCCCGTGATCAGCCAACACCCGGGCGGCCGGGGTGATTCGGGCGGTGACGGCTCCGGCGGGAGCGGCTCCGGCGACGGCAGCGGTTCGGGCGACGGCTCCTCCGGCTCCGCCGGGACCGGTGACGGCTCGGGCGGCGGCTCGGGTTCGACCTCAGGCGGTGGCAACGTCGGTACGGGCGACGCGCTCCCGGCGTCCTCCCCGCTGCCCAACTGCACGTCCGGGGCGGTGACGTTGAGCCTGCGGAGTCTGCACAACTCCTACTCGCCGGACCAGACGCCGACCTTCGAACTCACCGCGAAGAACGGCTCGTCCGCCGACTGCAAGGTCGACCTCGGGCCGAAGAACGCGGTGTTGACCATCACGCCGGCGGACGGAAGCAGCCCGTTCTGGTCGTCGGGCGACTGTCCCCAGGGCGCGGGCAGCCTGGTGTTCCGGGTGCCGGCGGGGCAGAGCATCACGTACACCGTGAAGTGGGACCGCAAGCCGAGCGCTCAGCACTGCGCCACGCCGACCGCCGGGTCGGCCAAGCCCGGGACGTATCTGCTGGAGGCGAAGGCACCGGGGTTCGGGAAGGTACAGGCGTCTTTCGTCCTGTCGGCCGACTGAGCCGGGCCTCTGCGGGCTCTCCGAGGCGGTCGGTGAGGGAGACACCCCCGACCTCGACGAGGCCGGGGGGTGTCCCGAACCGTGGTCCAGCTCCAGCGCTGGACCGGGCAGCCCTCGTCGGCCGTTCCTCCAGGTCGGTCAAGTGGGGGGAGACGTCCAGGAGTTGGCGCCCAGGGCCGGACTCAGACGTAGCGCTCCAGAATCGAGGACTCGGCCAGGCGTGACAGGCCCTCCCGCACGCTCCGCGCCCGGGCCTCTCCCACACCGTCCACGGTCTGCAGGTCGTCCACACTCGCGGCGAGCAGCTTCTGCAGGCCCCCGAAGTGCTCCACCAGCCGGTCGATGATCGCGCCCGGCAGGCGCGGCACCTTGGCCAGCAGCCGGAAGCCCCGCGGGGACACCGCGGAGTCGAGGGTCTCCGGAGAGCCCGTGTAGCCCAGCGCCCGCGCCACCGTGCCCATTTCGAGAAGCTCCGCGTGGGTCAGCGCGTCCAGCTCGGACAGCGCCTCCTCGACCGTACGGGACCGCTTCGCCGTCGGCTCGGGAACATAGTCCCGCACGACCAGCTCACGGTCGGGCTCGACTCCGGCGATCAACTCCTCCAGCTGGAGCGCGAGAAGACGGCCGTCCGTGCCCAGTTCGACCACATATTCAGCGATTTCCGTGGCGATGCGCCGGACCATCTCCAGGCGCTGCGCGACGGCGGACACGTCCCGCACCGTCACCAGGTCCTCGATCTCCAGCGCCGAGAGGGTCCCGGCCACCTCGTCCAGCCGCAGCTTGTACCGCTCCAGCGTGGCCAGCGCCTGGTTCGCGCGGGAGAGGATCGCCGCCGAGTCCTCCAGGACGCGCCGCTGACCGTCGACGTAGAGGGCGATCAGGCGCATGGACTGGGAGACGGAGACCACGGGGAAGCCGACCTGCTTGCTGACCCGGTCCGCCGTACGGTGCCGGGTGCCCGTCTCCTCCGTGGGGATGGTCGGGTCCGGCACCAGCTGCACGCCCGCGCGCAGGATCTTCGACAGGTCCGACGACAGCACGATGCCGCCGTCCAGCTTGCACAGCTCGCGCAGCCGCGTGGCGGTGAACTCCACGTCCAGGACGAAACCGCCCGTGCACATCGCCTCGACCGTCTTGTCCGAGCCGAGGACGATCAGCCCGCCGGTGTTGCCGCGCAGCACGCGCTCGAGGCCGTCACGCAGGGCCGTACCAGGAGCCACGGCGCTCAGTGAGGCGCGCATCAGGCCATCGGAACCGGCACTCCCACCGGACTTCCCGGGAGCTGCTGCCCGGTCGTTGGCTGCCACTGCACTCCTCCGGTCGCAGGTTCTGACGCGCCCCCGTGACCCGCACTCGGTTCGTACGGACGGGCGAGACCAGGGCAAAGTCTACCGGCGGTCCTCCGCCTCCCGTGGGGCCTCTCGGCGACGGGAGCGTGGCAGCACCCGCAGCGCGTCCCCCATGTCGGCGACTTCCAGGACCTTCATGCCCGCCGGCACCTTGCCCGGATCGGTCGGCACGAGCGCGTGCGTGAAGCCCAGCCGGTGCGCCTCGGCGAGCCTGCGCTGCACGCCTGTGACCCGTCTCACCTCGCCCGCGAGGCCGACCTCGCCGATCGCGACCAGGTTCTTCGGCAGCGGGGTGTCGCTGGCGGCGGAGGCCAGCGCGAGGGCGATGGCGAGGTCGGCGGCCGGCTCCGACAGCTTCACCCCGCCGACCGTCGCCGAATAGATGTCCCGCTTGCCGAGCGCGCTGATCCGGCCGCGCTGCTCCAGGACGGCCAGCATCATGGACACCCGGGAGGTCTCCAAGCCCGAGGTCGTACGCCGCGGGGAGGGGATCTGGGAGTCGACGGTCAGCGCCTGCACCTCGGCCACCAGCGGGCGGCGGCCCTCCAGGGTGACGGTCAGGCAGGTGCCGGGAACCGGCTCGGCGCGACGGGTCAGGAAGAGGCCGCTCGGGTCGGCGAGGCCGGTGATCCCCTCGTCGTGCAACTCGAAGCAGCCGACCTCGTCCGTGGCGCCGTAGCGGTTCTTCACCCCGCGCACCAGACGCAGGCGCGCGTGCCGGTCGCCCTCGAAGTGCAGGACGACGTCCACGAGGTGCTCGAGGAGGCGCGGGCCCGCGATCGCGCCGTCCTTCGTGACGTGGCCCACGAGGAGCGTGGACATCCCGCGCTCCTTGGAGGCGCGGATGAGCGCGCCCGCGACCTCCCTCACCTGGGCCATTCCACCGGGCGCGCCGTCGATCTCCGGGGAGGCGACCGTCTGCACCGAGTCCAGGATCAGCAGGGATGGTTTGACCTCGTCCAAGTGGCCGAGAACGGCGGACAGATCGGTCTCGGCGGCCAGATACAGCTCGTCGTGGAGGGCGCCGATGCGGTCCGCGCGCAGCCGCACCTGGCTCGCCGACTCCTCGCCGGTCACATAGAGAGTGCGGTGCTCGGCGCTCGCCGACTTGGCGGCCACGTCCAGCAGCAGCGTGGACTTGCCGACGCCGGGCTCGCCCGCGAGCAGCACCACAGCGCCGGGCACCAGGCCGCCGCCCAGCACGCGGTCCAGCTCGGGCACGCCCGTCGTGCGCGCGGTGGCCTGCCGCCCGTCGACCTGCCCGATGGGCAGCGCGGAGTTGGTCACACGACCCGGTGCCGTCGTACGGACCGCGGGCGCGCCGTGTTCTTCGACCGTGCCCCAGGCCTGGCACTCGGGGCAGCGGCCGAGCCACTTGGCCGTCTGCCAGCCGCACTCGGTGCAGCGGTAGGACGGGCGGTCCTTGGTGGTCTTGGTACGGGCAGCCATGCGGAAACCGTAGCCCGCGGCACTGACAACGGGTCCCCGGGCCGTGTGGGGGTGAACCGGTATCGGCCACCACCCGTCGGAAACCGGCCGCGGAACAAAGGGTTCCTGTCCCCTTATGAGGGATCGTTTCACCCGTACGGATTAAAAGTGCTCAAGCTTCAAGAACAGGCACTTCGCCGCCGCCTACGGTCGCACGGGTGATGAGCAGCAGTCCGGAGACCACCACCCGCACCACCGGCCCGTACCGGGCGCGCGGCGAGGCGCGTGAAGCCCGAGCGGCACGGGAGGGCCGCGAAGCAGCAGAGGCCCGCGAGGCGCGCGACCGCGCCGCCGCGCGCACCCTCGCCCAGCGGCCGCCGGCGCGCTACGAGCCGTACCTGGACGGGCTGTTCACCTACTGTCTGTCGGTGCTGTGCGACCACGACGCGGCCACCGCCGCCCTCGGCGACGTCCTCGCCCTGGCCGAGCGGCGCGGACACCGCGTCCCGGAGGCCGCCGACGACCGCAGGGCCTGGCTGTACGCGCTGGCCCGCTGGGCGTGCCTGCGCAAGCTGGCCGAGGCCAAGCAGAAACGTCAGGCCACCCACGCGGCGGGCCGCCAGACGGCCGGAAAACGGGCCGGTGAGCGCGCCGGAAAACAGGCGGGGAAACAGGCCGGGAGACAGGCCGGGAGACAGGCCGGGAGCCGGCTCCCCGAACCGCCCGTCGCCCCGGAGGTCCAGGAACAGCGGCGCCGCGAACTGGCTCTGCTCGCCTGGCCGGAGGCGGCCGGTACGACCCCCGAACAGCGCGAGGCCCTCGAACTGGCCGTCCGCCACCACCTTGCCCCGCACGAGGTCGCCGCCGTCCTCGGCATGGAACCCGCGGCCGCGCGCGAGCTGCTCGCCTCCGCCGCCTGCGAGGTCGAGCGCACCCGCGCGGCCCTCGCCGTGGTCGAGACCGGCGGCTGCCCGAGCGTGGCCCACCTCACGGGGGACAGCGGGCTGGTCCTCAGCACGGCCCTGCGCCGCGAACTGGTCCGGCACGTCGACGACTGCCCGCGCTGCCGCCGGACCGCCGAGCGCGCCGTGCCCGGCCGCTGGCCCGGCGCCACGGTCACCCCGGCCGAGCTGCCTGTCCTGGAGGCCCCCCGGGCGGCACTGCACGTCGCCCTGGCGCACCACCCACGCGCGCGTGGCGCGGCGGCACCCCGCTTCGACCGGCGCGGCTTCCCGATGGACCCCAAGGACCGCGCGGCCCGTCGCGACCGGCTACGCGCGCGTGCGGTGACGACGACGGTCGTCGCCACGGTCGTGGCCGCCCCCGTCCAGGCCCGGTGGGCCGCCGACCGGGGCGCGCCGACGGCGGACGCGGACGGCGGCGGCCCCTCCGCCACCGCGCGCGAGGCCCAGGGGCCCGACGCCCTCGGCAGCGACTCGGCCGGCGGTTACGAGAACGCCGGGAACGCGAGTGTGAAGCCCGGCGCGCGCATCGGTGAGGACGGCAAGGCGGACGTCTCCGTGGAGGTCGTCAGTGTGACCGGAGCGGGTCACCAAGGCGCCGGGCAGCTCGACGTCAGCGCGGCGAACGACGGCGACACCACCGTGATCACCCTCACCGCCTCCGGCTCCTCCCCGGTCCACTGGTCCGCGTCCACCCCGGCGCCCTGGCTCTACCTCAGCCAGTCCGCGGGAACCCTCGTCCCCGGCGGCACGTTGACGATCAAGGTGTACGTCGACCACCTCCGCGAGCCCTCCGGCCACTGGAACGCACAGGTGGCGATCTCCCCGGCCGGCACGGTGGTCACGATCGACGGCTACGGCACGGCCCCCACCCGGCACCCCACACCACCCCCGACCTCCGCCACCCCCACCCCCACTCCGCCCACCACACCCCCCACCGCCCCCCCGACCACCCCACCGACCCCGCCGACCACCCCCCCGTCCACCCCCACCGCCCCCACCTCACCCCCGGGCTCCCCGACCCCGACCCCCAGTCCGTCGGACAGCGATACACCCAGCCCGTCCGGAAGCTGAGGGCGGGATTCGGGGCGGGCGGGGGAGGGAGCGGACGCGCGCTACGCCTGTCCGCCTGTCCGGGAGGTTGGGTGCGGGGTTGGTGGGGTGGTCGGAGGCGGATCGTGTACGCCGGGGCCGTCCGGCTGCCGATCACAGAGGCGAGGGCAGCGCGGTGAACAGCCGAGTTCGGGGAGGCGCGGCGGACGAAGGGGCGGGGCGGAGCCCGTGCCGCTGGGGAGGAGGCGGGTGGAGACCGGGGGCAGGACGTGTGCGCCAGGGCCGGGCCGCTCGGGAGGGGGCGGGCGGAGACCGAGGCGGTGGGGGTGCCAGGGGCTGTGGGAGTCGGTAGAGCCGGGGGAGCCGGGTGGTCGGGTCCTGCGGTCGGCGGTGGCGGGCGCCGGCGGTCGTCCCGGAGACGCGGCGGGCGCCCGGGCGGCTGGCGGCCCTCTCGGGGCAGAGACCGCCGGGGTCCTCCGGGCACTCGGGGCCGCTGCGCCCTGCCCGTCTGTAGGCCCCCGAGCTGTCAGTCCGAAGGCCGCAGTGCTCTGCCGGTCCGAAGGCCGCCGTGCCCTGCCGGTCTGGAGGTCGCTGGGCCCCGCCAGCCCGAAGGCCGACGAGCCCCGCCCGTCCGAAGGCCGCCGTGCCCTGCCGGTCTGGAGGTCGCTGGGCCCCGCCAGCCCGAAGGCCGACGAGCCCTGTCAGTCCGAACGCCGCCGAGCTGTCAGTCCGAAGGCCGCCGTGCTCTGCCGGTCCAAAGGCCCCCGAGCCCTGTCGGTCCGAAGGCCCCCGAGCCCTGCCGGTCTGGAGGTCGCTGGGCCCCGCCAGCCCGAAGGCCGACGAGCCCTGTCAGTCCGAAGGCCGCCGTGCTCTGCCGGTCCGAAGGCCGACGTGCCCTGCCGGTCTGGAGGTCGCTGGGCCCCGCCAGCCCGAAGGCCGACGAGCCCCGCCCGTCCGAACGCCGCCGAGTTGCCGGTCCGGAGGTCGCCGAGTTCCCGAATCCGCGGTACTGCCAAGCCCCGAGCGTGCCAGGGCCCGGTGTGGCCGGGAGCGAGGCCAGTACCGGTGCCCGTCTGGGCGCCCTGTGGGGCGTTCGGTGGTGGAGTTAAGGGGTCGGGTCGGCGGGGTGCGGGGCCACCAGGGGCAGCTGGGACGCCAGTCGCTGTTCGCAGAGCTCGACCAGACGGTCGTAACCGGCCTTGCCCATCAGTTCCGTCAGCTCGGCCCGGTAGGAGACGTACACCGGGTCGCCCGCGCCGTGCGCGGACGTCGCCGAGGTGCACCACCAGTGCAGGTCGTGGCCGCCCGGACCCCAGCCCCGGCGGTCGTATTCGCCGATCGACACCTGCAGGACCCGCGTGTCGTCGGGGCGGTCGATCCAGTCGTAGGTCCGCCGGATCGGCAGCTGCCAGCACACGTCCGGCTTGGTCTCCAGCGGCTCCCGGCCCTCCCGCAGCGCGAGGATGTGCAGCGAGCAGCCCGCGCCGCCGGCGAAGCCGGGCCGGTTCTGGAAGATGCAGGAGCCCTGGTAGGGACGGGTCTGGCGGGAGCCCTCCTCGTCCTTGGAGACCCAGCCGTTCCGGGTGCCCTCGGCGTGGTGCTGCCAGATCTCCGGCGTGAGCCGTGCCACATGCTCGGCGACCCGCTTCTCGTCGTCCTCGTCCGAGAAGTGCGCGCCCAGCGAGCAGCACCCGTCGTCCGCGCGGCCCGCCTGGATGCCCTGGCAGCCGCTGCCGAAGATGCAGTTCCAGCGAGAGGTCAGCCATGTCAGATCACAGCGGAAGACCTGCTCGTCGTCCGCAGGATCAGGAAACTCCACCCAGGCACGCGCGAAGTCGAGCCCCTTCTCGTCGCTCACCTGCGGGGCCTTCTGGGCCTTCGTGGACTTCTTGGACACGGACGACGCCTTCGCCTGCGCAGAATCCTTCGATCCCGTGGAGGATTTGTGGTCCTTCGCCTTTTTCGTCTTTGGCACATGTCCAGGGTAAGTGGCCGAGGACCGCTCCGGGGACCGTCGGCGGGCGATCTGGCAGTAGCGTTCCGTATATGAGACTCGGTGTCCTGGACGTGGGTTCGAACACGGTGCATCTGCTGGTGGTGGACGCCCACCCCGGCGCGCGCCCGCTGCCCGCGCATTCGCACAAGGCCGAACTTCGGCTGGCCCAACTGCTCGACGACAGCGGTGCCATCGACGAGGGCGGCATCCACAAGCTGGTCGCAGTGGTCCAGGACGCGCTCCAGGCCGCCGAGGACAAGGGCGTCGAGGACCTGCTGCCGTTCGCGACCTCCGCCGTCCGGGAAGCCACCAACGCCGACGAGGTCCTCGCGCGCGTGGAGGAGGAGACCGGCGTACGACTTCAGGTGCTGGCCGGTCCCGAGGAGGCCCGCCTGACCTTCCTCGCCGTCCGCCGCTGGTTCGGCTGGTCCGCCGGAAAGCTGCTGGTCCTGGACATCGGCGGCGGCTCCCTGGAGATCGCCTACGGCATAGACGAGGAGCCGGACGCCGCCGTCTCCCTGCCGCTCGGCGCCGGCCGGCTCACCGCGGGCTGGCTGCCCGGCGACCCGCCCACCCCCGAGGCCGTGCGCGCCCTGCGCCGCCACGTCCGTACCGAGATCGCCCGCACGGTCGGTGAATTCAGCCGCTTCGGCGCTCCCGACCACGTGGTCGCCACGTCCAAGACCTTCAAGCAGCTCGCCCGTATCGCCGGCGCCGCCCGTAGCGCCGAGGGCCTCTACGTGCAGCGCGAACTCAAGCGCGAGTCCCTGGAGGCCTGGGTCCCGCGCCTGGCCGGCATGACGGTGGAGCAGCGTGCCGAGCTTCCCGGTGTGTCCGACGGCCGTGCCGGCCAGCTGCTGGCGGGGGCGCTGGTGGCCGAGGGGGCGATGGACCTGTTCGGGGTGGAGAACCTGGAGATCTGCCCGTGGGCCCTGCGTGAGGGCGTGATTCTCCGGCGGCTCGATCACATGGGGTCCGATTAGGGCCTCGACGGGGTGCGGGGCTGTGTGCGACATGCGGCTCCGCGGCGTGGGCGCGGGCGACCGCGACCACGCCGCACCCGCCCGAATGGCAAAGCTCACAAAGGCGAACAGGCACCCAACACCAGCACCACCGCACACCGTATGGTGACGGACGTGGCTGAACCAAGGGACGTGCGTATCGCGCTGTCGACGGCCTCCGTGTACCCGGAGTCCACCGCGACGGCCTTCGAGATCGCCGCGCGCCTCGGCTACGACGGCGTCGAGGTCATGGTGTGGACGGACCCGGTCAGCCAGGACATCGAGGCGCTGCGCCGTCTGTCGGACTACCACGGCATCCCGGTCCTGGCCGTCCACGCCCCCTGCCTGCTGATCACCCAGCGGGTCTGGTCGACGGACCCCTGGACCAAGCTGCAGCGGGCCCGGGCGGCCGCCGAGAAGCTGGGTGCCTCCACCGTCGTCGTACACCCGCCCTTCCGCTGGCAGCGGCAGTACGCGCGCGACTTCGTCGACGGCATCTGGCGGATGGCGAACGAGACGGAGGTACGGTTCGCCGTCGAGAACATGTACCCGTGGCGCTACCGCGACCGCGAGATGCTCGCCTACGCCCCGGACTGGGATGTCACCCGGCACGACTACCGGCACTTCACGATCGATCTCAGCCACACGGCGACGGCGCGTACGGACGCCCTGGAGATGATCGACCGCATGGGCGACCGGCTCGGGCACGTCCACCTCGCCGACGGGCGGGGCTCGGCCAAGGACGAGCACTTGGTGCCGGGCCGTGGCACCCAGCCCTGCGCCGAGCTGCTGGAGCACCTGGCCCTCTCCGGGTTCGACGGCCATGTCGTCATCGAGGTCAACACCCGGCGTGCGATGTCCGGCGCCGAGCGCGAGGCCGACCTCGCCGAGGCCCTGGCCTTCACCCGCAAACACCTGGCGTCGGCGGTACGGGTGCCCCGGCGATGAACGAGACCCGTGAGCCGGGCGCCCGCAGAAGGGGCCGCCCCCCGCGTGCCGAGTCCGGCGACACCCGTGACCGGATCCTCGCCGCCGCCCGCGAGGAGTTCTCCGAGCGCGGGTACGAGAAGACGTCCGTGCGCGGCATCGCCAAGGCGGCCGGTGTGGACTCCGCGCTGGTCCACCACTACTTCGGCACCAAGGAGCAGGTCTTCGAAGCGGCCATCGCGGTGGCCTTCGCGCCCGCGCTGCACGCCCCCGAGGCGCTGGCCGCCGGCCCGCTGGACGGGGTGGGGGAGCGGCTGACCCGCTTCATCTTCGGTGTCTGGGAGAACCCCACGACCCGTACGCCGCTCCTCGCGATCGTCCGGTCCGCCGTCAACAACGAGACCGCCGCGGCCGTGTTCCGCCGCCTGATCGCCTCCCAGCTGCTGCGCCGTGTCGCCGCCCAGGTGGATCTGCCGGACCGGGAGCTGCGCGCCGAGCTGGCCGCCGCGCAGCTGGTGGGTGTGGCGATGATGCGTTACGTGATCAAACTGGAGCCGCTGGCGTCGGCGGACCTGGAGCAGATCATCGCGCGCGTCGCCCCCGTCGTACAGCACCACCTCACGGACCGGTGACTTCACCGGCTGGTGACCTCCCCGGCCGGTGACCTCACGGACAGGTGAAACGCGCGTCCCGCATTCCGGACAACCGTGTCCAGTCCTTGGAGTGGCGGCGTAGTCTCGTAGACAGCCAGAACTCTCTGGACCCATTGCCAGAAGGTCATTCGAGGAGCGAGCGACGATGCCCGAGCTGAGGTCCCGCACAGTCACCCACGGCCGCAACATGGCGGGCGCCCGCGCCCTTATGCGCGCCTCCGGTGTACCCGGTGCGGACATCGGCCGGAAGCCGGTCATCGCGGTCGCGAACTCCTTCACCGAGTTCGTGCCGGGCCACACCCACCTCCAGCCGGTCGGCCGGATCGTCAGCGAGGCGATCAAGGAGGCGGGCGGCATCCCGCGCGAGTTCAACACGATCGCCGTGGACGACGGCATCGCCATGGGCCACGGCGGCATGCTGTACTCCCTGCCCTCCCGCGACCTGATCGCGGACTCGGTGGAGTACATGGTCGAGGCCCACTGCGCCGACGCCCTGGTCTGCATCTCCAACTGCGACAAGATCACCCCGGGCATGCTGCTGGCGGCCCTGCGCCTGAACATCCCGACGGTCTTCGTCTCCGGCGGCCCGATGGAGTCCGGCCGCGCCACCCTGGTCGACGGCACGGTCCGCACGCTCGACCTGGTCGACGCGATCTCCGACGCCGTCAACGACAAGATCTCCGACGAGGACATCCTCCGCATCGAGGAGAACGCCTGCCCGACCTGCGGCAGCTGTTCCGGCATGTTCACCGCCAACTCGATGAACTGCCTGACCGAGGCGATCGGCCTGTCCCTGCCCGGCAACGGCTCGGTCCTCGCCACCCACACCGCGCGCAAGCAGCTCTACGTCGACGCCGCCCGCACGGTCATGGACCTCACCCGCCGCTACTACGAGCAGGACGACGACACGGTCCTCCCGCTCAACATCGCCACCTTCCAGGCCTTCGAGAACGCCATGGCCCTGGACATCGCGATGGGCGGCTCCACCAACACGATCCTGCACCTGCTGGCCGCCGCCCAGGAGGCCGGCGTCCCCTTCGGCCTGGAGCAGATCGACGCCGTCTCACGCCGGGTACCGTGCCTGGCGAAGGTGGCTCCCAACGTCGCGAAGAACCGCACGTACTACATGGAGGACGTGCACCGCGCCGGCGGCATCCCGGCCCTGCTCGGCGAACTCCACCGCGCGGGCCTGCTCAACGAGGACGTCCACGCCGTCCACAGCCCGTCGCTGGCCGACTGGCTGAAGACCTGGGACGTCCGCGGCGGCTCGCCGTCGCCGGAGGCGGTGGAGCTGTGGCACGCGGCACCGGGCTGCGTCCGCTCCGCCGAGGCCTTCTCCCAGTCCGAGCGCTGGGAGGCCCTGGACGAGGACGCGGAGGGCGGCTGCATCCGCTCCGTCGAGCACGCGTACTCCAAGGACGGCGGCCTGGCGGTCCTCAAGGGCAACCTGGCCGTCGACGGCTGCGTGGTGAAGACGGCCGGCGTCGACGAGTCGATCTGGACCTTCGAGGGCCCGGCGGTCGTCTGCGAGTCCCAGGAGGAGGCCGTCCAGCGCATCCTCACCCACGAGGTCAAGGACGGCGACGTCGTCGTCATCCGCTACGAGGGCCCCAAGGGCGGCCCCGGCATGCAGGAGATGCTCTACCCGACCTCGTACCTGAAGGGCCGCGGCCTGGGCAAGACCTGCGCCCTGATCACCGACGGCCGCTTCTCCGGCGGCACCTCCGGCCTGTCCATCGGCCACGCCTCCCCCGAGGCGGCCTCCGGCGGCACCATCGCCCTGGTCCAGGACGGCGACCGCATCCGCATCGACATCCCGAACCGCACCATCGAACTGCTCGTCGACGAGGCCGAACTCGCCCGCCGCGACCAGGCCCTGAACGGCGTCTACGCCCCCAGGAACCGGGACCGCAAGGTCTCCGCCGCCCTCCGCGCCTACGCCGCGATGGCCACCAGCGCCGACAAGGGCGCGGTGCGGGACGTCACCAGGCTCGGCTGAGCAGCGACCTGACAGGGGCCGCCTCCGGCGCGGGGGCGGCCCCTTCGCATGTCACCAGGTCCTCGGGTGGCGTCTGTCACCAGGCCTTCGGGTCGCGTCCGTCCACGGCGAAGACGGTTCCGTCGGGGGAGGCGGCGTAGACACGCGTGCCGATGAGCAGCGGGCTGGGCAGGGCGGCGGAGACCTCGCCCGCGTCCGTACCGAGCCGCGGCGGTGTCTGCCCCACCAGGCTTCCGTCGCGTGCGTCGACGGCGAGCAGGCGCCCGTCGGGAGCGGTGAAGTAGACGTGGTCGGCGGAGGCGATCGGCACCGAACCGCGGCTCACGGAGGTTTCGGTGTGCCACAGCCACTTGCCCGTGCCGAGGTCGACAGCGTCCAGTGAGCCGCCGGTCGCCAGCAGGTGCACGACATCGCCGCGTACGTCGGCGTGGGGTGCCGTGAGCGGGACGGACAGAGCGACGCGGCGCATGGCCTTCACGGCCGGTGTGTATCGGACGACGGCCTTCGCGTCCCCCGAGACGGTGTCGAGGGCCAGCAGGAACAGGGAATGGCCCTGGCTGCCGATGGGCCGCAGCAGGCCCTTCAGCCGCGCTTCCCACCGCACGGCACCGGTCTGCGGGTCCAGGGCCGTGACCAGCGTGTCCGCCCCTTGCGCCGAGGCGCTGGTCGCATAGGCCAGCGGGTCACCGTCGTACGAGGACAGAAGAGGGGTCGTACTCCCGGACACCCGGCGATGCCACTTGGTCTCTCCCGTCGCCCCGGCCACCCCGGTGACCGCCCCGTCCGTGCCGGTGACCAGGAGCATGGACCCGATGAACCGTATCCCCGTGTTCGCGGGCATGGCCCGTTGCCAACGCGGCCTGCCCGAGGCGGGATCGAGTGCCACGACTCGCCGGCCGCCGTCCGTGGGCAGCAGCAGGAGGCCGCCCGAGAGAGCGGGAGCGTCGCTGGTCCGTTCCTCGGCGACCGGCCGCCGCCACAGGAGGGAGCCGTCCGCGGGATCGAGGGCGAACGCCAGGCCGGAACGGAAGCAGAGCAACCGCCCGGCCCCGTGGACGCATTGAGGCATCCCCGAGCCCTTCCCGATGGGCTTGGCGTGCCACGCGGAGAACCCGGCGGCGGTGGTGGGGGCGCTGGTCTCCTTGGCCACGGGAACACCGTCGTCGCCGGCGCGCAGCAGCCCGGTGAGCACACCACCCAGGGCAAGGGCAAGGACGAGCGCCCCGGCGCCGAGGGCCGCGCGCCCGCCGAAGCGGCGGCGGGAGCCGGGCACCGGCTCGGCGACGGAGGGTTCCTGCGCCGGCGCGTCGTCCCCGGTGCGCTGCGCCGGTATGAACGCCTGCGTGTCGTACGAGGCCGCCACCGACCGCAGCTCACGCATCAGCTCGTCGGGAGTGGGCCGGTCCTCGGGCTCCTTGGCGAGACAGCGCAGCACCAGCGGGGCGAGGCTCTCCGGCACCCCGGTCAGATCCGGCTCGTCGTGCACCACCTGATACGCGACGACATAGGGGCTGTCGGAGTCGAACGGCCCCCGCCCGGTCGCCGCGTGCACCATCACCGACCCGAGGGCGAAGATGTCCGCCGCCGGCCCCACTTCCCGGGGCCGCCGGAACTGCTCCGGTGCCATGAACGGCGGCGTACCGATCAACTTGCCCGTCTCGGTACGCAGTTCACTGTCCTTCGGCCGGGAGATGCCGAAGTCGATGACCTTCGGTCCGTCCTCGGCCAGCAGCACATTGCTCGGCTTGAGATCCCGGTGCACGACCCCCACCCGATGGATGTCGCGCAACGCCTCGGCGAGACCGGCCATGAGCCGCCGCAACTGGGCCGCCGGCATCGGCCCGTTCCGCTTCACGTACTCGGAGAGAGTCGGACCGGGGATGAACAGCGTGGCCATCCAGGGCCGTTCGGCCTCCGGGTCGGCATCGACGACGGGCGCGGTGAAGGCGCCGCTCACCCTCCGGGCCGCCGCCACCTCCTGCCGGAAACGGCCTCTGAACTCGCGGTCTCTCGCGAACTCGGCGTGTACGACCTTCACCGCGAGCCTCAGTCCGGAGGTGCTGCGGGCCAGATGCACCACGCCCATGCCCCCGGACCCCAGGCAGGACTCCAGGTGGTAGTGACCGGCGTATTCGGGAAGTTCCGCTTCCGCGCCCGCTCCGGTGCTGCGCTGTGGCGTCATGGACCACCCCCGTGCTGTTCGTCCGCGCGCGCGACGCACGGAGCCTAGTCGATGACTCGTGCGAGACAGAGGCGGCTTGCTAGCCTTCGCGCGCGAGTTACGCACACGCGTGTTTCAGAACGCGATTCGAGGGAAACAACGGGCCCCATCACAGTCGTGGGGCCGAGCGGGGGAGGTCTGTCATGTCTGTCGAGCACATGGAAGCCGCGAGCGGCGGCGAGAGCGAGTCTTTCACCCCGGAGTCGGGCGTCCACACCTACCCGGTCGCCCCGGGTGTCCGCCTGAACGTCCGCAGCGGCCCCGGCACCAACTACAGCATCGTCCGGGTCCTCACCGAGGGGATCCGCGTACCGATCTTCTGCCAGACCCCGGGCACGACCGTGACGGGGCCCTACGGCACGTCGAACATCTGGGACAACATCGACAGCGGCGAGTACGTGTCCGACGCCTACGTCCAGACCGGCAGCGACGGCTACGTCGCCTCGCGCTGCGCCTGACCCCACCGGGAGCCCGCCCCCGCCCGGCGCCATAATCGTTCCGTGAGCGACGAAACCGGCACCCCGGACACCTCGGCGGGCTCCTCGGACGGCACGGCCCAGGGCGGCGGGCCCCGCCCGGAGCCCCTCCGCTTCTTCGGCACCACCTGGGTGAACCACGACAACGGCTACGCGGCCCGCCGCGTCGGCGTCGCCGTCGGCTCCCTCGCCGCGGCCGTCGCCTCCTGCCTGGTCCTCCGCCTCGCCTACGAGGGCCTCCAGATCGCCGACACCGGCTCCTTCGTCACCGTACTGATCATCGCGATGTTCGCGATCTGCAGCGCGCTCGCCTTCCGCAACACCTGGGAGGGCTTCGACAAGCGCCACGACCCACAGCGCCAGGCCTCACTGCGCGGCCTGCTCGCCATCGGCTTCGTCGGCTCCCTCCTCGCCTGCTTCCTCCGCTCCCTCACCGAGGCCCCGGGCGAGAAACTGCACCGCGAGGAGTACGAAAAGGCCCGCGAGGAGTACGACCGCCGAACCTCCCGCCGCACCGGCAACCCGTCGAAGAAGAAACGACGCCGGTGACACGAGCCTCCGGCGGTCAGCAGGGGCCGGCGACGGCGCCCGCGGGGGTGAGATGAAGAGGCGCCGGTGACGCCTGTCTCCCATGGTCACCAGGGGCCGGCGCCAGGAGCTCGCCGTGGACAGCGGATGTGCCGCCGGCGACGCCTGGCCCCGTGGTCGGACGGCGCCGAAAACCCGCTGACGTCACCTCCCCGCCGCCCCCACCATGGCCGTATGACCGTGACGCAACCGCCCTCACCGACGCCCCCGTCCTCTCCCACGGCCCGCGCGCACTCCTTCAACTCCGCCGCCGCCCAGTACGCCGCGAACCGCCCCTCCTACCCGCCCGCCCTCTTCGACGCCGTCGAGGAACTGGCCGGCCGGTCGCTGTCCGGTGCCAGGGTCGTGGACGTCGGGGCCGGTACCGGTATCGCGACCGCCCTCCTACGGGCCCGCGGCGCCGACGTGCTCGCCGTCGAACCCGGTGAGGGCATGACCGCCGAGTTCCGCCGCGGGCTGCCGCATCTCCCGATCGTCCGCGGCAACGGCAACGCCCTCCCCATCGCCGATGCCCAGGCCGACTTCATCACCTACGCCCAGGCCTGGCACTGGACCGACACCGCCCGCTCGGTGCCGGAGGCGCTGCGGGTGCTGCGGCCGGGCGGTGCGCTGGCGCTGTGGTGGAACGGCGACGCCCTGGACGTCGAGTGGCACGCCGAGGCCGCCGTTCGTATCGGCCGCTTCCTGGGCGTGGACATCGCCGCCCAGAAGCGGGACGGCAGCCGCACAGAGCTGGCCGACCCCAGCGGCCGTCTCCGCTTCCGCCGTCGGGAGGTCCGCTGGAGCCGCCGCGTCACCGTCGACACCCACCTGGCGAACATCGGCAGCCACTCGGCGTTCCTCCTCACGCCCGAGGACCGCAGAACCGCCTTCCTCGAAGAGGAGCGCGCCCATCTGCTGAAGGTCTTCCCGGACGGCATGGTCGAGGAGACCTACGACGTACTCCTGCTCGTCGCCACCAAGTCCTGAGCAGCCGAGAAGCCCGCCCGGAGCGGCGGCCGGGTTCGTCCCGGCCGCCGCTTCCGTCTGTGTGCCCGGCCGGCCCCTTGACGCGCAGACCCTCCAGGCACATTATTCATCGCATGATGAATTACATGCCGGACCCGCCGCCCGAGGCTTCCACCGCGGCCGTCCAAGCCCACGACCTCACCGTCATCCGCGGCCCCCGCACAGTCCTCCACCACCTCGCCTTCGCGGTCCCCCGCGGCCAGGTCACCGGCCTGCTCGGCCCTTCCGGTTGCGGCAAGTCGACCCTCATGCGCTCGATCGTGGGCACCCAGGCCAAGGTCACCGGCACCCTTCAGGTCCTCGGCCACCCGGCCGGCCACCCCGCCCTGCGCACGCGCATCGGCTATGTCACCCAGAACCCCTCCGTCTACGACGACCTGACCGTCCGCCAGAACCTCGAGTACTTCGCCGCGATCCTCGACCCCGGCCGCGCAGCCGCCGAACGCCGCCACGAACACGTCACCCGGGCCATCACCGACGTCGACCTCACCAGTCACGCCGACGCCCTCGCCGGCAACCTCTCCGGCGGCCAGCGCAGCCGGGTCTCACTGGCCGTGGCCCTGCTCGGCGCCCCCGAACTCCTCGTCCTGGACGAACCCACCGTCGGCCTCGACCCCGTCCTGCGCCGCGACCTGTGGCACCTCTTCCACGACATCGCCGCCACCCGTGGCGCCACCCTCCTCGTCTCCTCCCATGTCATGGACGAGGCCGAGCGCTGCCACCGCCTCCTCCTCATGCGCCAGGGCGAGATCCTCGCGGACGACTCCCCGGACGCCCTGCGCACCCGCACCGGCAGCGACACCGTCGAGGCCGCATTCCTCCACCTCGTCGACGAGGCAGCAGCGGCAGCCCGCCCCAAGGAGAACACCCGATGAGCACGACAAGCATCACCAGTACCACGCCCGCTCCGGCCCCGACCGGTGTCATCAACACAGGCCGCACCACCGCCACCGCCGCCCGGGTCCTGCGTCAGCTCCGCCACGACCCGCGCACCATCGCGCTGATGATCGTCGTCCCCTGCCTGATGCTGATCCTGCTGCGCTATGTCTTCGACGGCAGTCCCCGCACCTTCGACAACATCGGCGCCTCCCTGCTCGGCATCTTCCCGCTGATCACAATGTTCCTGGTCACCTCCATCGCCACCCTGCGCGAACGCACCTCCGGCACCCTCGAACGCCTCCTCGCCATGCCCCTCGGCAAGGCCGACCTCATCGCCGGCTACGCCCTCGCCTTCGGCGCGCTCGCCATCGTCCAGTCCGCCCTCGCCACCGGACTCGCCCTGTGGGTGCTCGGCCTCGACGTCACCGGCTCGGCCTGGCTGCTGCTCCTCGTCGCCCTCCTCGACGCCCTGCTCGGCACGGCCCTCGGGCTGTTCGTCTCGGCCTTCGCCGCCTCGGAGTTCCAGGCGGTCCAGTTCATGCCCGCGGTGATCTTCCCCCAGCTCCTCCTCTGCGGCCTGTTCACTCCCCGGTCCGACATGCACCCCGTCCTCACGGGCATCTCCGACGTCCTGCCGATGTCGTACGCCGTCGACGGCATGAACCAGGTCCTGCACCACACGGACATGACCGCGACCTTCGTCCGCGACGTCCTGATCGTGGCCGGCTGCGCGCTGCTGGTCCTGGTCCTCGGCGCGGCCACCCTCCGGCGCCGCACGGCCTGATCGCCCTTCGCCGATCCCACGGCGCCGGACGGCCTCCCGCCCGCGTTCCGCCTGCCGGACAAGCCCCCGCACCCTCACGGCCCGGTGCGAGGATGACCCCATGAGCCAGAAAGTCGCAGTCCTCGGCACCGGCAAGATCGGCGAAGCCCTGCTCAGCGGAATGATCCGGGCCGGCTGGGCCCCCGCCGACCTCCTGGTCACCGCCCGCCGCCCCGAACGCGCCGAAGAACTCCGCACCCGCTACGCAGTCAGCCCGGTCAGCAACACCGAAGCCGCCAAGACCGCAGACACCCTCATCCTCACGGTCAAGCCGCAGGACATGGGCACCCTTCTGGACGAGCTCGCCCCGCACGTCCCCGCCGACCGCCTGGTCATCAGCGGCGCCGCCGGCATCCCCACCTCCTTCTTCGAGGAGCGCCTGACCGCAGGCACCCCGGTCGTCCGCGTCATGACCAACACCCCCGCCCTCGTCGACGAGGCCATGTCGGTCATCTCCGCCGGCAGCCACGCCACCGAGGAGCACCTCGCGCACGCCGAGGAGATCTTCGGTGCCGTCGGCAAGACACTCCGCGTCCCCGAGACCCAGCAGGACGCCTGCACCGCCCTGTCCGGCTCCGGACCCGCGTACTTCTTCTATCTGGTCGAGGCCATGACCGACGCGGGCATCCTGCTCGGCCTGCCCCGCGACAAGGCCCACGACCTCATCGTCCAGTCCGCGATCGGCGCCGCCGTGATGCTCCGCGACAGCGGCGAACACCCCGTCAAGCTCCGCGAGAACGTCACCTCCCCGGCGGGCACCACGATCAACGCCATCCGCGAACTGGAGAACCACGGCGTACGAGCCGCCCTCATCGCCGCCCTCGAAGCCGCCCGCGACCGCAGCCGCGAACTCGCCTCCGGCAAGAAGGACTGACCCGGCGCCGGGGGCGACGGCTCACCGGTAGCCGCCCGCCCCCGCACGCACAAGCCCCACCGGCTCCGCCGGAGCCCACGCGAGCAGGCCCTAACGCCCGGCCCCGCTCAACGCCGTATCGAACACCGGCGGCAACAGCCCGATCGCCCGGTAGGCCGCGTCGACGGTCGGCCGGGCCATCGCCCTCGCCTTCTCCGCACCATCCCGCAGCACCCCCTCCACATAGGCAGGATCCGCGCACAGCTCCCTGTGCCTGGCCTGCACGGGCCTGAGGACCTCCACCACCGCCTCAGCGGTGTCCTTCTTCAAGGCGCCGTACGAGTCGTAAACGTCTGCCAGTGACTCAGGGTTCCCACCCATGCACGCAGCGAGAATCTCCAGCAGGTTCGCGACCCCCGGCCGTCCCTCCGGGGCGTACTCCACGTCCCGCCCGCTGTCGGTGACCGCGCGCATGACCTTCTTCCGCATGTCGTCCGGCTCGTCGAGCAGATAGACGACCCCCAGCCCGGAGTCGTCCGACTTCCCCATCTTCGACCTCGGGTTCTGCAGGTTCATCACCCGCGCCGCGACCGCCGGCCGGGTCGCCTTCGGCACCACGAACGTGTGGCCGTACCGCTGGTTGAACCGCACCGCCAGATCCCGCGCCAGCTCGACATGCTGCACCTGGTCGTCCCCGACCGGCACCTCGTCCGCGCCGTACCCCAGGATGTCCGCCGCCATCAGCACCGGATACGTCAGCAGCGACAGCCGCACCGTCCCGCCGCGCTCCCGCACCTTCGCGGTCTTCTCCTTGTACTGGATCATCCGACGCATCTCACCGTCGGTCGCCACGCACTCCAGCAGGTACGACAGCCTCGTGTGCTCGTCGACATGGCTCTGCAGGAACACCGTGCACACCTCGGGATCCAGCCCGGCCGCCAGCATCAGCGTCGCCGTCTGCCGACTGAGCCTGCGCAATCGCGCCGGATCCTGGTCCACCGTCAGCGCGTGCAGATCCACGACACAGAACACCGAGTCGGCCTGGTGCTGGTCCGTCTCGACCCAGCGCCGCAGGGCTCCCAGGTAGTTGCCCAGCGTCAGGTTCCCGGTCGGCTGAATCCCGCTGAAGACCCGCTTCATCTCCACTCCACCTCCTGGTCGGGACCGCCGCTCCTGCGGCCGGCCCCCGGAGTCCGGAGGAGATACGAGAACGGCCGCCGAAGCGGCGGCCGTTGGATGCATACGTGAGTACGGCCGCCGTCAGGCGGCCCACCAGAGCTGGGTACACGTACGCGTCGTCATACCGATCAGCGTACGCCTCCGGAGTGCTCCCAGCGCAAGAGTTGACACACGACACGCCGATCCGTAGTGTTCTCCGGGTTGTCCGACGTGAGCGCCGATCTAGGTCGGTCCCCGGACAGCCACTCCGCAAGTACCAACAAGCAATCGATGCTCAGGTGTCGACTGCTTTGTCATGCGTATTTACGGAATGAGGAATCCGCGTTCGAAAGGGCGCCGCCCCCGATTAGCTCGGGAGCAGGGAATCCGCTAAAGTCTCACTCGTCGGAACGGCCCAACGGCCGGGAAGACAAGCCCCCTGACTGGGAGTCAGACGCCGAAAGGATCTGATAGAGTCGGAACCGCCGGAAAGGGAAACGCGAGAGCGGGAACCTGGAAAGCACCGAGGAAATCGGATCGAGAAAAGATCTGATAGAGTCGGAAACACCGAAGGGAAG
>NZ_JBEPBF010000096.1:0-2170 GCF_040298985.1 Streptomyces sp. NPDC001093
GCGACGACAAGATCCGCAGCACGGCCGCGGAGATCGGCATGCGCCCCCCTGGCAGGGCGGGGCACCCGGCGCCGGTCCGGGGGGTCAGCGGCTGTAGCGCATGAACGCCCGGACCATGTGGCAGGTGGTGTCGGACGGCGGGCGCATGCCGATCTCCGCGGCCGTGCTGCGGATCTTGTCGTCGCGGGCCTGGGCCGGGAGGTAGATGCCCGAGTCGAGCAGGGCTATGGCGAGGCGCATGGCCTTCAGGCGGCGGTTGTGGGTGACGTACCACTCGCGCGGGCGTCCGGCCGGCAGGGGCCGCTTCGCCACCGGCTCGTAGGGGGAGTCGAACAGCACGGGGTGCTGGGCGGTGGACTGGGTGGGCAACGGCTTCGGCTTCAGGGCGGCAGCGGGCACGGGCATCCTCCTGTCGCGGTCAGGGCACCGGCCGGACAGCCCGGCGATGCCCTCGAACACTGCTTCCAGTCTACTGCCCGGCACTGACAACGACAGGGCCGCGAGGACTGACAAATCCCCAGCTCAGCACGGAAACTGTCGTCGTGTCACGCCAGTTTCCGAAGGGGTGGATGAGCCGGCGTCGATTCGAACACACCGCAGCGCGGCGGGCGATGCTACTGTTTCGGAAACAGAAGCATCGGACAGATTGCGCGGACGGCATGACGACACCCAGGCCCGGCCGGCCGGTCCGGGGCTCGGCCACGGGCCGCCCCCTGATGGCGGCACTCGACCTGTTCGGGCGGCGCTGGACCCTGCGCATCCTCTGGGAACTCCACGAGGGACCCACCGGCTTCCGCGCACTGCAGCAGCGCTGCGACGGCATGTCCTCCAGCGTGCTGCGCGGGCGGCTCCGCGAACTGACCGAGGCGGGCCTCGTGACCCAGCAGGACGGCACGGAGTACACCCTCACACCGCTCGGCCGGGAGGCGTACACCGCCCTGCGGCCGCTGGTCCGCTGGTCGGGCCGGTGGGCGGAGGCCCTCGCCGAGGGCGCGCAGGAGCGTCCGGGCACCGGCGACTGACCCCGCCCGTCCACGCCCCCCTCCCCGGAACGCCCCGTTCACCTTCCCGGACCCTCTTGCGCTTCTGAAATCGAAGCACCAGGATGATTCGGAAATCGAAGCAGGAGGTGTTGTCGCATGCCGCGCATCGAACCGCTCTCCCCGCCCTGTCCCGCCCCGATAGACCGGGCGCTGCGCCGCTGGATGCCGCCGGGCGTCGGGCACGAACCGATCGCCCTGTTCCGGGTGCTGCACCGCAACCCCGAGCTCGCCTCGCGGATGTTCGCCCTGGGCGCCGGACTGCTGGGCCACGGGCTGCTGCCCGCCCTGGACCGTGAGGTCGTCATCGCCCGGGTCACCGCGCGCGCCGGATGCGCCTACGAGTGGGGCGTGCACGCCGCCGCCTTCGCCGGACAGGTCGGCCTCGGTCCGGAGCAGCTCCGGGCGACGACCGAGCCGGACCCCACCGCCGGCGCCACCTGGGCGCCGCGCCACCGGGCCCTGCTCGACGCGGTCGACGAACTGCACGACACGGCCCGCCTCTCGCACGCCGCCTGGGACGGCCTGCGCGCCCACTACGACGACGCCCGACTGCTGGAGTTCCTGGTCCTGGCAGGCTGGTACCGGACCATCAGCCAGCTGGCCAACGGTCTGCTCCTGGACGCCGAGCCCTGGGCCACCACATACCCGGCCCAAGGACACCCGCATGCCTGACAACGCCGCACCACACCCGACCATCGTGCACGCCTGCACACGCCACAGCACGGGCGGCAGCCCCACCGCGGTCCTCCCGGACACCGGCCCGGACGACGCGACCCGGCGAGCGGTTCCGGTCCCCGCGAACCGGTACCGGACCATCAGCCAGCCGGCCAACGGTCTACTCCTGGACGCCGAGCCCTGGGCCACCGCATACCCGGCCGAAGGACCCCCGCATGCCTGACAACGCCGCACCACACCCGACCATCGTGCACGCCTGCACACGCCACAGCACGGGCGGCAGCCCCACCGCAGTCCTCCCGGACACCGACCCGGACGACGTGACCCGGCGAGCGGTTCCGGTCCCCGCGAACCGGTACCGGACCATCAGCCAGCCGGCCAACGGTCTGCTCCTGGACGCCGAGCCCTGGGCCACCACATTCCCGGCCCAAGGACACCCGCATGCCTGACAA